>USIL01000018.1:0-11991 GCA_900554655.1 uncultured Collinsella sp. | reverse complement strand
TGCTATCCGGCCAAGATGAGCCACGGCCACGTGATGAACCTTATTGACCGTGACGTCGACTTTATCTGGATGCCGTGCGTGCGCTGGGAGCGCAAGGAGGATCCGACCGCCGGCAACTGTTACAACTGCCCCATTGTCATGAGCTACCCCACGGCGCTGGCGCTCAATATCGACGAGATTCGCGAGCAGAACATCGAGTTCCTGTACCCGTTTGTGCCCTATCACGACAAGACCGAGCTCAAGCGCCGTCTGTACCAGGTGCTCGCCGTCGACCGTGTGGCCGATGCTGAGGCCGGTCGCGGTCGTGTGCGTGGACCCAAGATCACGCGTTCCGAGGTCGATGCCGCCGTCAACGCCGCCTACGAGGCCGATGCGCGTTTCCACGAGGACATCCAGACCATGGGCGAGGAGGCTCTTAAGTGGGTCGAGGACCACGGCGGCCACGGCATTGTGCTCGCCGGCCGTCCCTACCATAACGACCCCGAGATCAACCACGCCCTGCCCGAGCTTATCTCGAGCTTTGGCTTTGCGGTCTTTACCGAGGATTCGCTCGCGCACCTGGTAAAGCCCGAGCGTCCGATTCGCGTCGTCGACCAGTGGATGTACCACAGCCGCCTGTACGCCGTCGCCCGCTTTGTGACGATGCGCAACGACCTGGACCTGATCCAGCTCAACTCCTTCGGCTGCGGTCTCGATGCCCTGACTACCGACCAGGTGCAGGAAATCCTTGAGGCCAGCGGCAAGATCTACACCGTGCTCAAGATTGACGAGGTGTCCAACTTGGGCGCCGCGCGTATCCGTATTCGCTCGCTCATGGCAGCGCTCAAGGACCAGGAGGCCGAGCGCTTGGCCGAGGCCACGGCCGCGGGCGAGGCCTACGAGCAGGGCGATGCCGCGCCGGTGGCGCCCTCCACGGATGCCCCCGCGTTCGCGAGCCGCAAGTACACGTTCGAGGCGCAGCGCAAGAGTGCTTCGACCGCATGGCCCAAGGTGCCCTTTACCGAGCAGATGCGCGAGGAGGGCTACACCATCCTGTGCCCGCAGATGGCGCCGATCCACTTTGACCTGGTCAAAGAGGTGTTCCGCGGTGCTGGCTATAACTTGGAACTGCTGCCCTCGACTGACCACGATGCCGTCGAGGCCGGCCTGCGCTACGTGAACAACGATATTTGCTATCCGTCGATCCTGGTGACGGGCCAGATCATGGAGGCCATCGAGAGCGGTCGGTACGACCTGTCCAAGACGGCCGTGGTCATCAGCCAGACCGGCGGCGGCTGCCGTGCCACCAACTACATCGCGCTCATCCGCAAGGCCCTGCGCGAGAGCGGCCACCCCGAGATTCCGGTGATCTCGCTTTCGGCCGTGGCGCTCGGCGAGGACAACCCCGGCTTTAAGATTACGCCGGCGCTGCTTAAACAGGCAGTCTACGCGGTGCTCTTTGGCGACGTGATGATGCAGATGCTCTACCGTTGCCGCCCGTACGAGGCCACGCCCGGTGCCGCCAACGCGCTCTACGAGGAGTACATGGCGCGCGCCCGCAAGCTGGCGCCTAAGTTCAACAGGCACAACTACACCAAGCTTGCGCGTGAGGCCATCCGCGCGTTCGACACCATGCCGCTCGTGGGCGAGGGCACCAAGCCGCGCGTGGGCGTGGTTGGCGAGATCTTGGTCAAGTTCCATCCCACGGCCAACAACCACGTTGTCGATGTCATTGAGCGCGAGGGCTGTGAGGCTGTGGTGCCGGGACTGCTTGACTTCTTCCTGTACTCCATGAGCAATGCCGAGCTGCAGAAGGACGAGCTGGGTAGCTCTGCTACCACGCGCGCTGGTATGCAGGCGCTCATCAAGCTCGTGGACTGGATGCGCACGCCGGTGGAGGAGACGCTCGAAAAGTCCCGCCGCTTTGAGGCGCCCGAGCGCATCGGCACCATGGCGGACAAGGCCCGTACGGTGCTTTCGGTGTGCAACAACATGGGCGAGGGGTGGCTGCTCACGGCCGAGATGCTCGATCTGATTGACCACGGTGCGCCCAACATCATCTGCACGCAGCCCTTCGCGTGCCTGCCCAACCACGTGGTGGGCAAGGCCGTGATCAAGGAGCTGCGCCGTCAGCACCCCGAGAGCAACATCGTCGCGGTGGACTACGATCCTGGTGCGTCCGAGGTCAACCAGCTCAACCGTATTAAGCTCATGATCAGCGTGGCCAAGGAAAACATGCGCGCCGGCAAGGGCTTTAAGCTTGAGAAGGTGGCGCCGCTCGCGATGGACGAGGTCACCGGCCAGATGCGTGCCCACGACGGCTGCGTGAGCTGCGGTTCGGTCGATGAGAGCGCCGTGGCGTCGGTCGCTGAGCGCCTGGGACGCGGCATTAAGAAGTAGCTGGCCTGCTATGGGCTGGATATGAGACAAACGGGTGGTGGCCGTACCGGCTACCACCCGTTTTTGCTTGGACATATGTTGCGTAAACGCCCCGACTATCACCCTTTGCGAACTCAGATTTCGGAAGTATGCGGCAAAATCTGAATAGACCGAGCACACCGAATATGTCCAAGCCCTGTACCTGCGGTTTTATTGGCGGAAAATCGGGGGGTGCTCAAGGGTTCCGGAATTTGCCGCATACTTCCGCAAACGACGTCTCGGTGGCACAAAAAATCGCCCTCGGAACCCTGAGATAATGAACAGATGTAGCCGTTCGCCGCAAATTACCGTCCGTTTATAGAACCCACCCCCAGTGTGCAGCCCTCTTACGGTTGAATAAATACACATCTATGGAATTACGTAAGAGAGGACTGTTCCTATGAGCTACAAGACCGTTTGCGTTGCCGGCGGCGGCGTGCTGGGAAGCCAGATTGCCTTTCAGGCTGCCTACTGCGGCTTCGATGTAACGATTTGGCTGCGCAGCGAGGGCAGCATCGGCCGCACCCAGCCCAAGATCGATCATGTGCGCGAGGAGTACATCGCGGCAATCGAGGGTATGGCGGACGGCACGGGCGAGTGGTGCTCCGGTATCGCCGATAGCGGCAAGCCCTTCGACAAAGAGGCGGCACTCGCCGCCGTTGAGCGCGCCTACTCCACACTCAAGCTGGAGCTCGATCTTGCCAAGGCAGTGGCCGACGCCGATTTGGTCATCGAGTCTATGGCTGAGGATACCCAGGCAAAGATTGACTTCTACAAGAAGCTCGCCCCGGTCCTTCCGCAAAAGACCGTCGTCGTGACCAACTCCTCCACGTTACTGCCGAGTACCTTTGCCAAGTACACTGGCCGCCCCGAGAAGTACCTGTCGCTGCACTTTGCCAACTCTATCTGGAAGAACAACATGACCGAGGTCATGGCACAGGACCAGACCGACAAGCGCTACTTCGATGAACTCGTCGACTTTGCCAACGACATCCGTATGCTGGCGTTGCCCGTCAACAAGGAAAAGAACGGTTATCTGCTCAACTCCATGTTGGTACCGTGGCTGCTTTCGGGCCTTGATCTGTACGTCTCGGGCGTGAGCGATCCCAAGAGCATCGACCTCGCGTGGACGCGTGGCACCGGCGCTCCCAAGGGCCCGTTCCGCGTATTCGACACGGTGGGTATCCAGACGGCCTACAACATCGTCATGCAGTATCAGAAGGTGCCGGGCCTGGTGAGCCCGCTGCTCAAGAAGATGATGATGCCCTACAACTTTAAGGCCATGGCCTCCGTTCTCAAGAAAATGCTCGACGAAGGCAAGCTGGGCGAAAGCTCGGGCGAGGGCTTCTTCAAGTACTAAGAACGATCCCTCGGGGTCGGAGGAAAACGGATCATTTTCGGCCGCCAGCAGTGAGAAGATGGACCCAGAAATAGAAAGGAGTGGCAATGGGCTGGCTCGGGCTTTGAAGACAAGTTATTGCAGGCCCAGGGCGATTTTTCGCTCAATGCAGGCCAGCACAGCGTGACGTATCTGCCGAGTTCTGACACGGCAGCGACTGGTCGCTACCAGGTGCTGCTATACGACAACAACTTTGGTGCGACCGAGCGCTATCCCAAGTTCGACTGGGGCCAGCTGGGCGCCGCGGTGGCGACCGACTACAGCAAGGGAACGCATTCGTTTGGGCGCATCTTTACGGTGGACGAGACCGTGCGCACCTACGAGCTTGTGGACCAGATCGCCGTGCCGTTCTCGGGCTATGCGAGCAGTGCGCAGCGCGTCGGCGATTCGAATAGCATGCTCGTGGCATCGGGCAAGGCCAAGACTTTTGCCGAGTACGATCGCTATGGACTGCCCATCGCCACCTACGAGATGGAAGCCGAGAAGTACATCTACCGCGTGTACAAGTACGAGCTGTAGCGCTGCGCTTGGCTGCGTCTGTGCCCCGTGGCTGCGCGCGCTCGCGCCGGGCCCGCCTCGCGTCCCGCATCACTTCACATCGAACTCAACGCGATCGAGCTCGGGCACATTGAGGTCGATGAGTTTGCGGGCGACACGGCGGTCGTGCGCCCCAAGCGCCTCGCCTGTCGTCACATGGGCGACAATCTCACGCTCGACGACGCCCTCCTCCTCGCCTTCGGTAGCCGAGGTCTCGACGGCGACGGTGTAATCCTTAAAGCCCGGCAGCACCGCGGCAAGCTCGCGTGTGGTCTCTGTGACGCCGTAGCCGTCCTGCACGCCGGCCTGCGCCGAGCCAATGGAGCCCGCCGTCATAATAATGCAGGGGATGGCAAAGATCACCGTGCCCACGATGATGCGGCGGCGCACTTTGCGTGACAGCTCGTCGACCTCGGCATTTTCCTCGGCGGTCACAATGCCGTCGCCGTTGAGATCACGCTTGAGCGGTACACGCAAAAGAAGCAATACGGCTTCGGCCGCCAGCGCGATAAAGACGACGTTGATGCCAAACTCGTAGAGCGCCGAGAGAAACAGCGACCCGCTTGCGATGGCGATGCCATAGCCCGCCGCGCACAGAGGTGGCATGAGCGCGGTCGCCACGGCCACGCCGGCGATGAGCGTGGCGGGTTCCTGGTCGCGCGAGTTGCCCAGGCCACCCGCAAAGCCGCCCGCAAGCGCGACGGCAAGGTCCCACACGGTGGGCGTCGAGTTGTCGATAATGGCGGCCGTGGTGGTGCCGAGGGGCGAGAGCTTAAAGTACAACGTGGATGTGACCAGGCAAAAGGCCATTTGCAGCGCAAGGCTGGCGACGGCTTCGACGGTGATCTCGCGGTCGAGCGTGGCAATGCCGTATGCCATGGCAAGAACCGAACCCATGAGCGGGCAGATGAGCATGGCGCCCACGATGGCGATGTCCGAGTCGATATCGAGGCCGATGCTCGCGATGAGCATGGCGATGATGAGGATACACAGGTGAGAGCCAGTCAGACGCGCCCCGTTTACAAAACGCTTGCGGATCACGTGATAGGGCGCGCGTCCCTCGCGAATGTTGAACGCGCGCTTTAGGAAACGGCCGGCGTTCTCCATGACCTCACTATGGGCAGGGCGGATGCCGTGGCGCCGGTGATGGCGTTCACGCAGTCGCTTGAGTTGTTGTCTATCGAGTTCCATGTTCACCTCGTTCCAGCGCGGTCCGCGCAACGCGCCCGTTGTCCTAACTCTACACCGTGGCGGGCGAGGTGTCTGTTGGATGCGGAATCCGATAGGGCGGATGACGCGGGAGCAAATGCAAATCACAGGTTCAATTCGATCCCGCAAGAATATGCTGCACCAGCTCCTACATATGTGACGAAATTGTGAAGCACGAGAGCGCGAATTTCAAAAAATCCGCCGGTGGCCAATGTTGCGCAACAGAATTCAAAAATCAGCTCCTACATTTTGAAGCGTATGGATACATCCGTGTCAAAGGGAGAAAGCCATGGCAAACTACAGTCCACAACACTTTGAGCCTCGGGCTAAGGCCGTCAACGTCAAGGGCGTTGCTAACCGCGCCGTCGCAACCGTTTTGACGGCGGGCCTCATCGCTCAGCCGCTCATGTCGCCGCTGGCGGCAATCGCCGCACCGTCAACCGATAACGGCGATTCTGTTCAGGGGGGGGGTAGTTCTGTAGAGAACACCGTTGCCGCCGGTAACCAAGCGGTCGCAAAGACGGCTGCCCAGCTGGCCGAGGAGTCGGCAAAGCAGCTCAAGGACGCTCAGGCCGCCTACGATGCCGCCCAGAAGAAGGCCGACGCGGCGGGCCAGTCTCAAAAGCAGGCGCAGCAGCAAAAGAATCAGGCCTCGCAGGCCGTGAGCGACAACGAAATCGAGCAGAACGCAGCAGAAGTCGCCGCGCTCCAGGAGAAGATCGACGAGCTCAAAGCCGCCGTCGAAAAGACCGAACAGCAGCAGAAGAAGCTGGGCGACCTGAACGATCAGCTCGATCAAGCCAACAAGAGTGTCGAGGATAAGACCCAGGCGCTCAAGGACGCCAAGGCAAAGCAGGATGAGGCCAAGAAGGCCCTTGATGATGCCCAGGCCAAGCTCGAGGCCATGGGTATGGACGAGTACGAGGCCGCCAAGAAGGCCGTCGAGGACGCGCAGACAAAGCTCGATGACGCCAATAAGGCCGTTGCTACTGCACAGGCCAATCTGGACCAGGCCAAGGCTGCCGAGGCCAGCGCCCAGCAGGAAAAGAAGGACACTGAGGCCGCTCTGACTTCCGCCCAAGCCAAGAAGCAGGAGACTGCCGCTGCGCTCGCAGCCGCAACCACCTCGCGCGATAACGCCCAGCAGAAGTTCAACCAGGCGCAGGCTGCGCTCGATGCCGCCGTCTCGGGTACGGGTGTTGACCTGAGTGCGCTTGAGGCCGCCAAGAAGGCTGCTGCTGGTGAGCTCAAGACCGCGCAGGCGGAGCTCAATGCCGCGACGGATGCCGACGCCACCGCACAGACAAATCTGCAGGCCGCTCAGGCTGCCGTCGCTGCCGCGCAGGAGAAGGCCAACGCCGCTAACGCTGCTGTGGCATCTGCCCAGTCTGCATACGGTGCGGCAAACAAGGAGTACAACGCCGCCGCCAGCAAGCGCGACGCTGCGAAGTCGGCATACGAGCAGGCTCAGCAGACCGAGGCCGACAAGAAGGCGGAGTACGACCGACTCGTCGAGGTTCGTCAGCAGAAGCACAGCGAGTTCGATCAGGCTCGTGCTGAAGTAACCGACGCACACAATGCATACGACGCCGCAAACGTCGAGGTCGAGAAGCTCAACCAGCAGATTGCCGACCTCAAGTCGAACATGACCGTAGACCAGAATGTCATCAGCCAGGGAATGTTCGGCTTCATGAACTACATCATCGGCGGCAGCCAGTTCACGGCCACGCAGAAGAAGAACGCCCAGGACGCCGTATCGATGCTGACCGGTGCCGATGACAAGGCCGAATGGTATGACCAGTACGTCGATCAGGACATGTCTCGCGATACCAACCCGCTTTCCCTGGAGCAGATGCGCAACGCCCTGACATATCTCGACACCCAGAACAACCTCCGCAAGGCGAACGGTCAGTCGGCGCTCAGCGTCAGCCTCCGCATGACTGTGGCGGCAGCACTTAATACATCATATTCATCGAACATCTGGGGACACTCGGGCTGCTACTGGGACAATGGAGAAAATCTTGCTGGCGGTGGTGGCGCATATACCGGCGGCGAGACCGAGGATACACTCGGCTGGCCCTACACCGGTCTCTATACCCAGGAAAAGGAGAAATTCGATAAGTACGTCGAGCAGTATGGCGACGCACTTGGAAGCCATCGATATGATTCCTACTATATCTACCAGCACTACAACAAGGACGTCAAAATCTACGATGAGTGTGGGCACTATCTCAACATCATCGATGCCGGCACGAAGGCTATCGGCATCGCGACCGGTAGCGGTAAGAACACCGATTCCGAGGTAACAATCTTCGATTACAGCTCTTTTGACAGTGAGGCTGATTTCACTGTCTCCGAGTTCAAGAAGCTCCTGAACGACTACATCGATTCCGCATACAACGCAGGCGGCACACAGGAGCAGAAGGAGCAGCTGAAGCAGCTGCAGAATGAGCTGGCAGAAGCGCAGAAGAACTTCGGGACTGCTGGAACGGCTTATTCTAACGCATTGGATAAGCAAGAAAGCGCGCGCGACGCCTATACCGCGGCCGACACGAACATGAACACCGCCAAGGGCGAGTACGAGAAGGCTCAGTCCGCTACTGCTGCCGCCAAGTCCGCCTACACCGCCGCCGAAGCCAAACTCAAGGGTATCGACGTCAAGACGCCCCAGGCCAAGCTCGATGCCGCCAAGAGCAAGGCCGCTACTGCCCAGGCAGCTCTCGATAAGGCAAACGCCACGCTTGCTGACAGCAAGACGAAGGCAGCCGAGGCCACTGCTCACAAGGCGAAGGCTCACAGCGCCCGCGATGCCGCCAAGGCAAAATCCGAGCAGGCCAATGAGGCGTATGACAACGCTACCGCTTCGGTCAAGGACCTTGCCGCCAAGCGCGATGCCGCCAAGACGGACCTTGCGAACAAGCAGGGCACGCTTGACGATGCCAAGAAGGCCGACGACACAGCCCAGGCTGGCGTTGACAAGGCTCAGGCCGCAGATATGCACGCCGCGACCGCTCTTTCGGACGCCAAGCAGGCAGTTGCCGCCAAGACGCAGGCCCTGTCCGACGCACAGGAGAAGGCCAAGGCCGCCGAGGGCGAGCTTGCCACCGCAAACAAGGCCTTCGAGCGCTTCGCCGGCGCCCAGAAGGCGGTCGACGACGCCAAGGCCGCCTATGACGCTGCCGTCGCCGGTGTCGCCGATGCCCAGAAGCAGCTCGATGCCGCCAACGAAGCCGTCGTCGATGCGAACCTCGAGATCGTCAAGGCCAAGGCCGAGCTTGCCAACGACGAGGCACTCAAGGCCGATCTTGAGGCCGTCGACCACAAGGCATCCCTTGCCGCGGGCACGACGGGCAACGAGAAGCTGGTCAAGTTGAACGCTGCCTACGCTCGCTATAAGGCCGCCGTCGATGCCGCCGCTGGCCTCAAGGCTGCTCTGAGCGATGCCGATGCCAAGCTGTCCGATGCCAACGACGCCTATGCCGCCGCGCTTGCCGAGCTTGGCGATGCCAAGGATGCCCTGGCTGCCGCTCAGGCCGAGTACGACAAGCATCATCCCAAGGCTGAGCCGCAGGCCAAGCCTCAGGTTGCGCAGGCTGCTGCAAAGGTCTCCGTTGCCAAGAAACAGGCTGCGCCTGCCGCGCTCGCCCAGACCGGTGATGACTCCGCGCTTGCGGGCGAGGTCTTCGTTATCGGCGGTATTACACTCGTGGCTGCGGGCGTGACGCTGGGCGATCGTCGTCGCAAGCACATGTAGTGAATCGGGCGTCGGCTCTGCAACGAACTTCAATTCATAGCGGGACCGTCTCGTTAGCCAAACGATAAGGCCGGCGCGCTGTCATACGCAGCGCGCTGGCCTTTCTTTGTTTCGATATCAAAAAGCCCGGTCGGTAGCCGCGAAAGCTACCGACCGGGCAAATCGTAGGCAATATGGTTGCTGTCGAGCAGCTGCTCAGCTTAGCCCAGCAGGCTTAAGCCCACGGAGACAAACGCCAGGATAACGCCGACGATGGACTCGCCGCCGAGCAGGCCGCTGGCAACGACCAGACCCTGTTCCTGGAAGGCGGCGTCCTTGGCAGCCCTCTCCTCGTCGGAAAGACCAGCGGTGGCGTCGCGGTGGGCGGACCACTTGTCGTAGGCGAGTTTGACGCAGGAGCCCAGGAAAGCCGTGAGCGACATGTAGAACGGCAGGTACACGCCCAGACCGATCATCATGGCCGGAATGCCGAGCCAGTACATGATGATGCCGGCGATAAAGCCGCCCGCAAACCACGGCACGCTCGGGATGCCCGAGACCATGGTGGCGACCACGCTTGCCTGTGCGGCAACGAAGCTCTTGTCGGGACCAAAGGCGTCCGGACCATAGGCGGTGACGAGCGCGACCATGACGGCGGCGGCGACCAGGGCGCCCACGATGCCGCCGATGGCCTGGCCGACCCACTGCGCGCGCGGGTTGGTGCCCAGCACGGCGCCGGCCTTAAAGTCGTTCATGACGTCGCCCGCAAGGCCGCACGCCACGGCTACGATGCCGGCGATAAAGAACAGTTTGACCTGAGCGATCTGTGCGAAGGCGGCAACGATGAGCATGACGATGAGGCCAAAGATCTCCATGGGGTCGATGCCCGTCTGGCCGCAGCTCTGTGCGCTCATGATGGTGGTGACAAAGGTGAACAGCGTCACGATGACGGCCGGGACGGGACCAAGGTCGAGCGCGATGGCGACGATCACAGCGATGGCGGCAGCGCCCAGGCCGATGATGCCGGCGTCGAGCTTAAGGGAGCCCGAGATGAGCGACTGCTCGTCGGTGTCGGTGGAGCTGTCGGCGGCAAGACCGCGGACGATACCGGCAACCTGTGGCAGGATGTCCTTGAGGACGACGGCGACGCCAAAGCCCATCATGAGGCCCATGCCCAGGGACTTGACGATGCCCTGTGCGGTCATAACGTCAAACAGATCGGCAGCGGTGCCACCCACGATGATGCCAAAGTTGCCCAGCAGCGCGCCGGCAAACCAGAAGGCGACGGGGGCGAAGCCCACGAGGAAGCCGACGGAGAGCAGCATGGGCGAGTTATAGATGGCAAAGGTCACGCCGGGGATATTGAGCGCGCACAGCATGCTGGGCACCACGCCCAGAGCGTCGCGAAGCACGCTGTAGATGCCGGCGATGGCCATGGAGCCAAAGAGCTGCTTGCCGGTCTTGCCGCCGGCCTCGGTCGCGCGCAGGGTCTGAGCTGCGGCGTTGCCGGTGGGGAACTCAAGCGCGGCGTCCACGATAAAGTGACGGTGGATGAGTGCCGTGGCCAGCAGGCTCAGGATAGTGCCGGCGAGTGCCACGATAAACATGTCGAGCCAGCTGATCTGGTCGGCATAGCCCAGCATCCAGGCGCCCGGGATGGTAAACGCCAGGCCGCCGGCGACCATGGCGCCCGCGGACATGATGGTGTGGGTGACGTTGGCCTCGTTGAGGCTGGCATTGCCCATGAGCTTAAGGAAGAACAGCGAGATGACGGCAGCGAAGACGATCGGCCAGGGGAGTGCGCCCATCTTGAGGGCGGTATAGGCCGAGCTTGCCGTGATGATCACGCAGCCAAGGACGCCGATGACGACACCGCGCAGCGTGAGTTGCCCGCGCATCGAAGCGCGGTTCGAGGGATTGCTCATATAGAACTCCTTTGCGTATATCCGCTTCCCCCGGGAGCGCCGTTACGGATACGGCGCGGGAAGTCGGGTTACCAAGGGCCGCCGCGTGAGCTCGCGCGCGACCGCGCACCAGTATAGCCGTAAGCTAGTCATTTTGGGATGACTGGTTTAGGTAGGCGATATACTGCTGGGCAGACGAAAGGAGCGCCGACGATGCTTAATGGGTGCGCATATATATTGACGGTCGACGTGGGCAACACGTTCATTCGCTTTGGTCTGTTTGCCGAGGATTCGGCCGCGGCGCAGGAATGCCCGCTTGCGACGTGCGAGATCACGACGCCATCGAGCATTACGGCCGACGAAGCGCGTATGCGTCTCGCTCAAGTCATGGCCGCGCTGGCGGCCGATGCGGGCATGCCCGGCGCGCTCGTGCCCACGGCGGCAGTGCTGAGCTGCGTGGTGCCGGCGCTCGAGCGCCCGTGGAAGGCGGCGCTTTCCCGCACCTGCACGGGACGCGTGCTCACGGTGGGACCGGGACTTAAGACCGGCATGCCCGTGCACTACGACGATCCGGCCGAGATCGGCCCCGACCGCATCGCTGATGCCGTGGCGGCACGTGCCGTCTACGGCTCTCCCTGTATCGTGATCGACCTGGGTACAACGACCAATATCGAGGTCATCGACGCGCATGGTACCTTTGTCGGCGGCGTTATCGCGCCGGGGCTGGCGCTCGGCGCCCGTTCGCTCTCGGCCGCTGCGGCGCGCCTGCCTCAAGTTGAGCCCTCGGCGCCGACACACGTCATCGGCCGTAA
>USIL01000017.1:0-12453 GCA_900554655.1 uncultured Collinsella sp. | reverse complement strand
TGACTCCAGATGAGACCTTCAAAAGGATTTGGGATGACCAGACACGCCGCCACTGCGCCGGCGAAACAGGCCGCTACCCCGATCGAGGAATGTCGGTCGTGGATGTCGTATTCCTCGTCGAACATGCCCGCGGTGATGGTTCCCGCCGCCATGCCCGCTGTCACGCTGCTCGATAGTCCCGCGAACAGCAGCGCTACCGCAAAGATGGTCGAGCTCGCCGGGCCCAAGATGGGGGAGAGCGTGGCCGCTGCGACGGCGAGGTCGTCTACGACAATGCCGTGCGCAAAGAAGGTCGTTGCGGCCAGGATGACCATGGCCGAGTTGATTGCCCAGCCCACGCCCATCGAAAAGAGCGTGTCGAAGAGCTCATAGCGCAGACGCTCTTCGATAACCTGCTCGCCTTGGCCTTCGAAGTGCATGGATTGGATGACCTCGGAGTGCAGAAAAAGGTTGTGGGGCATAACGACCGCACCCAGGACACTCACGATAATCGCGGCAGAGCCAGTGGGCATGCTGGGCGTGATCCAGCTTGCGGCGGCTTGCGGCCAGTCGACCTTGACTAGCGCAAGCTCGGCCAAAAACGAGAGTCCTACCACGCCGACGAAGGCGATGATCCAGCGCTCGGCACGCTTGTAGGAGTTCGTCATGAGCATTGCCATCGATGCCGCGGCCACGATGACGCAGCCGGCGCGCACGGGCAGTCCAAAGAGCATCTGGAGCGCGATCGCGCCGCCCAGGACCTCGGCCATAGCGGTGGCGATGGTCGCGAGGTAGGCACTGGCGAGCACCGTGCGTCCAACGAAACGGGGGAGGTAGCGCGTCGTGGCTTCGGCAAGACAGGCGCCCGTTGCGATACCCAGGTGTGCAGCGTTGTGCTGCAACACGATGAGCATAATCGTGGACAGCGTGACCACCCACAGCAGCGCGTAGCCAAATTGTGAGCCCGCGGCCATATTTGAGGCCCAGTTGCCCGGATCGATAAAGCCGACGGTCACGAGCAGCCCGGGGCCGACATGCCGCGCAATGTCTAGGCCTCCGTGACCACCGGTGCGTCGGGAGCCAAAGTGTTGTTTGAGATGGTTGAGCATGGTGCGCTCCTGCGTGCCGTTTGTTTGACGCCGCAAAGGATACCCGTTTTAGGCTAAAAAGTTAACCAAGACTAACAAGATTGTTGTATTTGAATAGGATGGTGGAAGGGGATTGCTGAAATGTCTTGATCTGTAACAACTAGGGATGGAAATTGGGCCTAGGTGTTACAGGTCAAGACAGGAAGAAATGGTCCTATGGAATATCTCGATCTGTAACAGCTGACCGCCAAAACCGGCCCTTCGTGTTACAGATCGAGACAAACCAAAACTGTCCTGCAGAAAATCTCAATCTGTAACATCTAGGCGCCAAAATTGGGTCTTCCTGTTACGGATTGAGATGTTTGAAGCGGTGAGCATACGGGCCGAACTCGGGGCCCTTGTCGTCGTCCTTGAGGTCGGCGGTGTCCACTCGTAGGGCGTGCGTTACGCGATTGTTTCGAAACGGGCGGGAAACACAACGGGCCGGCGATGCACCTAGTATGCCTAGTCAACTGACTGTCTAATAGCTAGGGGAGGATCGCGATGCAGGCAGATTCCGCTCAACAGCAGGGCCTTTATCGCCCCGAATTCGACCACGATGCATGCGGCATCGGCGCGCTTGCCGATATCAACGGCGAGCGCCATCACCAGATTCTGGACGATGCGCTGTCCATTCTGGTCAACTTGGAGCACCGCGGCGGCACCGGACTCGAGAAGAACACCGGCGACGGCGCCGGAATCCTGTTCCAGGTTCCGCATCACTTTTTCCGCAAAGAGGCTCAAAAGTGCGGCCAGATTCTGCCAGCAGAGGGCGACTATGGCGTGGCCATGCTGTTCTTCCCGCAGGACGACAAGGGCGTAGAGGATGCCCGTCGCGTGTTTGAGGAGGGCTGCGCCGAGGCCGGCGTGCCGCTGCTCTTTTGGCGTGAGGTGCCCGTCGACCCGCACGACCTGGGCGAGACGGCCCGCGCCTGCATGCCTACTATCCTGCAGGCTTTCCTGGGCCGTCCGGACGACACGCTCGCCGGCGATGCCTTTGAGCGTCGCCTGTACGTGTGCCGCCGCACCATCGAAAAGAAGGCCAGCGCTGAGTTCGCCCTGCGCGACAAGATCTTCTATGTGTGCTCCATGAGCTCGCGCACCATCGTGTACAAGGGCATGCTTGTTGCCACGCAGATGCGCCGCTTCTTCATCGACCTCAACGACGCCGCCGTCAAAACGGCCGTGGCACTCGTCCACTCGCGCTACTCCACCAACACTACGCCCAGCTGGGAGCGCGCACACCCCAACCGCTTTATCATCCACAACGGCGAGATCAACACCCTCAAGGGCAACGTCAACTGGATTCGCGCTCGCGAACCCAACCTGTACAGCCCCGTGCTGCAGCACGATCTTGAGCGCGTGATGCCCATCATCAACCGCGAGGGTTCCGACTCCGCGATTCTGGACAATGTGCTTGAGTTCCTGGTCATGAACGGTCGCCCGCTCACGCGTGCCGCGTCCATGTTGTTGCCCGAGCCGTGGGACCACAACGACAGCCTGAGCGAGGAACGCCGCGCCTACGACGCCTACCAGTCCATGCTCATGGAGCCCTGGGACGGCCCGGCGGCCATCGCCTTTACCGACGGTCGCACGCTGGGTGCCGCCCTCGACCGCAACGGCCTGCGCCCCGCCCGCTACTACGTGACGCGCGACGGCCGCTTTATGCTGGCGAGCGAGGTGGGCACCATCGAGGTGAGCCCCGAGAACATCCTGACGAGCGGCTGTCTGGGACCGGGCCAGATGCTCGAGGTCGATTTTGCCCGCGGCCGCGTGATCTACAACGACGAGCTGCGCGCCCGCTATGCCAAGGAAAAACCCTACCGCGACTGGATTGCCGAGGAGACGCTGACCGTTGACGCGCTCGATGAGCCCGTCGCGCCCACGCCCGCCGAGGATACCGAGGTGCCCGCCGCCGTGCGCATGGCCAAGCTCGGGTATCACTGGGATGATGTTGACGAAGTCGTGCGTCCCATGGCCCAGCAGGGCAAGGCGCCGCTCGCCTCGATGGGTATCGATGCGCCGCTGGCCTGCCTGTCCAAGAAGACGCGCTCATTCTTCGACTACTTCTATCAGCTGTTCGCTCAGGTCACGAACCCGCCGATCGACGCCCTGCGCGAGCATATGGTCACTTCGACCACGCTCTACCTGGGCAACCACGGTAACCTGCTCGAGGACTCCCGTACGGCCTGCCAGCTGGTGCGCCTGGAGCGTCCGCTGCTGAGCGAGGAGGAGTTCGAGCGTATCTGCGCCATCGACCGCGTGGGCTTTAAGACCCGCCGTTTCCGTGCCGTCTACCGCCGCGATGCCGGCGAGGGTGCGCTGCAGGCTGCGCTCAAGCAGCTTGCAGAGGACGTTGAGGCCGCGGTTCGCGACGGCGTGAACATCGTGGTGTTGAGCGATCGCGCCGCTGCGGGCGAGGTGCCCGTACCGTCGCTGCTCGCCGTGGGCTGCGTGCACAACCACCTGATCCGCGCCGGCGTGCGTACCTTTGCCGACATCGTGGTGGAGTGTGGCGACGCCGTGTCCCCGCACGACTTTGCGGCGCTGGTGGGCTACTCCGCGAGCGGCATCTATCCGTACAACGCGCATGCGTGCATTCGCGACTTGGCGGCGCACGGCGATCTGGACGTGACAGCCGAGCAGGGCATCGCCAACTACAACAAGGCTGCGACCGCCGGCATCGTCTCCATCATGTCCAAGATGGGCATCTCCACGGTGCAGAGCTACCACTCCGCGCAGATCTTCGAGGCCGTGGGCTTCACTCCGGAGTTCGTCAACGCGTACTTCGCCGGCACGGTGAGCCGTGTGGGCGGTATGGGTGTCGAGGACGTCGAGCGCGAGCAGAATGAGCGCTACGACGCCGCGCTCGCTATCCTTAAGAGCCCGGCTCCCGATCAGCTGCCCACGCTGGGTCTGACCAAGTGGCGCCCGCTCGGCGGCGAGGATCACCTCATCGATCCGCAGACTGTCTACTTGCTGCAGACCGCCTGCTGTGAGGACAGCTACGACACCTTTAAGGAGTACAGCGCCCGCCTGCACCGCACCGGCCGTGCTGTGCGCCTGCGTGACCTGCTGGACTTTAATGCCAGCGGTCGCACGCCGGTTTCGCTCGACGAGGTCGAGCCCGCGCTCAACATCGTCCGCCGCTTTAACACCGGCGCCATGTCGTACGGCTCCATCAGCAAGGAAGCACACGAGTGCATGGCCATCGCCATGAACCGCCTGCACGGCCGTTCCAACTCGGGCGAGGGCGGCGAGGACCCGCGTCGCGAGACCCCGCTGGCTAACGGTGACTCCAAGAACTCCGCCATCAAGCAGGTGGCAAGCGCGCGCTTTGGCGTGACGAGCCGCTACCTGTGCAGCGCCTTCGAGATTCAGATCAAGATGGCCCAGGGCGCCAAGCCCGGCGAGGGCGGTCACCTGCCCGGCAAGAAGGTCTACCCTTGGATTGCCGAGGTCCGTCAGTCCACACCCGGTATCGGCCTGATCTCGCCTCCGCCGCACCACGACATCTACTCCATCGAGGACCTGGCGGAGCTTATCTTCGATCTTAAGAACGCCAACCCCGGTGCGCGCGTGTCAGTCAAGCTGGTCAGCGAGGCCGGCGTCGGCACCATTGCCACCGGTGTGGCCAAGGGTGCCGCCGACAAAATTTTGATCAGCGGCCATAACGGCGGCTCGGGCGCCGCGGCGCGCGATTCCATTTGGCACGCCGGCCTGCCGCTGGAGCTCGGCCTTGCCGAGGCTCAGCAGACGTTGCTGCAAAACGGCCTGCGCTCCCGCGTAGTGCTCGAGGCCGACGGCAAGCTCATGGACGGCACCGATGTTGCCGTCGCCTGCCTGCTGGGTGCCGAGGAGTTTGGTTTTGCGACCATGCCGCTCACCTCCATGGGTTGCCTCATGCAGCGCGACTGCCAGCAGGATACCTGCCCGGCCGGCATCGCGACGCAAAACTGCCGCCTGCGTCACGGCTTCCGCGGCAAGCCCGAGCACGTCGAGCATTTTATGCTCTTTGTTGCCGAGCAGCTGCGCGAGGTCATGGCGAGCCTGGGCTTCCGCACCGTCGACGAAATGGTCGGCCATCCCGAGTGCTTGCGCCAGATCGAGGTCCCGGGCAACCGCAAGGCAAACCTGCTCGATCTGTCGCCCGTGCTGGCGAGCGCGACCTGTGAGTTCGGTGCCTATATCCCGGGTGCCGACGGTCGCCACTTCCTGCCGCAGATGGCCGCGGATAGCGAGCTCGACAAGACGCTCGACTCCACGTTGTTCGTGCCCTATACGGCCGATGCCCGTGCACACCTGCGTCCGATTCGCTTCCGCGCCGATATCGCCAACGTCAACCGCTGCGTGGGCACCATCCTGGGCAACGCGGTGACCAAGGCGCATCCCGAGGGCCTGCCCGCCGACTCCATCACCATCGATTGCGATGGTTCGGCCGGTCAGAGCTTTGGCGCCTTCCTGCCGCGCGGCATTACGCTCAACGTGTGCGGCGACGCCAACGATTACTTTGGCAAGGGTCTTTCGGGCGGCGAGGTGTCGGTGCGCCCCAACCCGCATGCGACCTACAAGTTCGACGAGAACATTATCGTGGGCAACGTGGCGTTCTTTGGCGCTACGAGCGGCCGCGGCTTTATTAACGGTCTGGCCGGCCAGCGCTTTGGCGTGCGCAACTCCGGCGCCACCGTGGTGGTCGAGGGCTGCGGCAACCATGGCTGCGAGTACATGACGGGCGGCCTGGCGCTCATCCTGGGCGAGGTCGGGCAGAACTTTGCCGCCGGCATGACGGGCGGCGTGGCCTATGTCTTTGACCAATACGGCACGCTCGGCGCCCGCGTGAACCACGAGAGCGTGGAGCTCAAGGCCCCGACGGCCGACGAGCTGGAGCAGATTCGTGCGCTCATCCAGGAGCACGTGGACGCGACGCAGAGCCCGCGCGGCATTAAGCTGCTCTACAGCTTTGAGACGATGAGCAAGCACTTTGTGAAGGTCATTCCGACCGAGTACGAGCGCGTGCTGGCGATTGTCGCCGCCGCCGAGGCCGTCGGCAAGACGCATGCGCAGGCCGAGGAGCTGGCGTTTGACATTGTGACCGGTCGCGCGAGCGCCGCGGATGTTGCTCGCTTCGATGTTGCGGGCGGTGCTGCGGGCGCTGCGTCCGTGGCTGCCAGCTCTGTTGCTTCGACCAAGAAGGAGGCGTAAGTGCCATGGGTAAGCCCGGTGCTTTTCTTGATATCGATCGCGTGACCCATGAGCTGCGCCCCGTGGAGGAGCGCAGCCGCGATTTCGATCCGCTGTACGTGGAGCTCGACGACGACGCGCGCCGTGCCCAGGCGAGCCGCTGCATGATGTGCGGTGTGGCGTTTTGTCAGATGGGCGCGAGCTTTGGCAAGGCACGTCCGAGCGGTTGTCCGCTGCACAACCTGATTCCCGAGTGGAACGAGCTGGTGTACCGCGGCCGCTGGGATGAGGCTGCCGAGCGCCTGTCGCTCACCTCGCCCATGCCCGAGTTCACGAGTCGCGTGTGCCCGGCGCTGTGCGAGGCCGCATGCAACCTGGGCTCGGTCGATGGCCAGCCCACGACGATTCACGACAATGAGCGCGCGATCAGCGACCATGAGTGGGCCAACGGCGGTCCGCGCCGCTTTGAGCCGGCAGGGGAGGGCGCACCCACGGTTGCCGTGGTGGGCTCCGGTCCCGCTGGTTTGGTGGCAGCATGGGAGCTTGCGCGTCGCGGTGCCCGCGTGACGGTGTTTGAGCGTGACGACCGCCCGGGCGGCCTGCTCATGTACGGCATTCCCAACATGAAGCTCGAGAAGTCCGTGGTCGAGCGTCGCGTGGCGCTTATGCGCGAGCTGGGCATTGCGTTCGAGCTGGGTGCTGACGTTACGAACCCTGCGGTGGCGGCCAAGCTCAATGGCTTTGACGCCGTCGTGGTGGCTGCCGGTGCTCGCGCCCCGCGTGGGCTGGCTGCTGAGAATATTGACGCACCCGGCGTGGTGTATGCCGTGGACTACCTGACGGCCTCGACCGTCTCGGTGCTCGATGGCGGCGAGCCTGTCGTCGATGCACACGGCCTGGACGTTGTGGTCATTGGCGGCGGCGATACCGGTAACGACTGCGTGGGCACCGCGGTACGTCAGGGTGCGCGCAGCGTGCGCCAGTTTGAGTTCTTGCCGGCGGCGCCTGATGCGCGCGCGGCGAGCAACCCCTGGCCGCAGTGGCCCAACGTGAAGAAGACCGATTATGGCCAGCAGGAAGCCATCGCTGCCATGGGCGGCGAGATGCGCGCTTGGGGTGTGGATACGCTCGAGGTACTGTTGGACAAGAAGGGCGCGGCCGCGGGCCTGCGCGTGGTCGATCTGGATTGGTCGGCTGGCAAGCCCGAGCGCATCGCGGGCTCCGAGCACGAGGTGCCGGCCCAGCTGGTGCTCATCGCCTGCGGCTTTACGGGTCCCGAGCATGGCGTGTTCGACGCCGTTGGCGTGCCTGTTGCCACCGCTGGTCGTCCGCTGCCGGTGATGGCTGCCGAGGGCTCGCACCTTGCGGCCCGTGTCGACGGCGTCGCCGCGGGCGCCACACCGGTATACGTGGCCGGCGATGCTCGCAATGGCAGTTCGCTCGTGGTAAGCGCCATGGCCGACGCCCTGGCCTGCGCTGCCGAAGTCGCCGAGGCGCTGGAGCTGTAAAGTAGTCATTTAAGAACGTCCCCAATGACTAGTCATTTTTTGTCTAGTCGTTGGGGACACTCTTTGCGAGCGATTTGCTCGTTTGTCGACGTACGGGTGTTTATTTGTCGACTTCTTGGGCTGTGGTCACCTGTTGTTTCTGTGGTGGCTGTGGGTATCTGGCTCAAAAGGGCGGGTTGGCCGTCTATGTTTACCTGCGGTTTTGTTGCGGTGCGTATTTTCGGTCAAGCTTTTCGTCAAGTGTTTGGTCAGCATCTGGTTTGCAGCCGGAGGCCTATTTTGCCCGCGCTGGTCGTGGCCGACCACCCTCCTCGTAAGCTCAAATTGAGGTCCATCAGTTTGAGGAGGATGCCATGACTGACCACGCTTTAGATCAAGCGCAGCTGGCCGAAGCCGTCGGCAACGATATTGCCGACATAGCCCATTTTTGGATGCTGCGGAAGTTCCAGTTTTTGGAGCCGGCGCGCGAACAGTTCGAGATCATTGTCGACCCGTGGCTCAGCTATTGCACCGAGCCTTCGCAAAACGAAATCATGGCCTACAACATGGCGTTTACCGATTGGCTGCTCTTCGAGCGCTCCTATCGCCATGGCAAGACGCTGCTCGAGCTGTATGTTGACGAGCCGCCGGCATCGCTTTCGCCTGCCTCGCTCAAGCGGCTCGAGCAGGTACGCGACACGCAGTATTTCTCGCGCTTTGGCATTTTGGACAAGGATCCTGCGAACGGCATAGTTGCGCTGAAGGATACGCGCACCGACCGTCGCTTTGATGTCTACGACCCGCATATCGTGCAAAAGGAGCATTGGAGCGACGGCGCGATTGCGGTGCGCCTCGCTTGCGTCGACGATGTCTGGCTGACGGCGGGACAGCTCTATCTGTACGACATCGCGCGCCTGAGTGACACGGCAGTCGATGGGCCGGGTGCGGTGCATCCGGAGGACCTGCAGGATGGCTTTGACACCTCGTGCATCAGCTTCTTTTTGCGCCTGGTCCGCGACATCATGGGCGCCCAGGGGCGCTACGTAAAGTCCCTCAACATCTACGAACAAGAATGGGAGTAGGGGATGTGACTGGTGTCGCCCTACAGCCCTGACTTTGTCTCAATCTGTAACGTTTAGCGGCTGTTTGAGCCCGTAACTGTTACAGATTGAGACGGAAGGTTGGCGGCTGTCGAAAGATCTTGTTCTGTAACAACTAGAGGCTCAAAGACTGTCTTCCTGTTACAGATCAAGACATTTGTCAGCGGAGGCAACGGTGACGATGGTCCATTTGTCTGACGTGGTGGTGACGAAAGTGTCTAATACCGTTCTCAAACACAAACATGCGACTCGCAACACGTTGGCGCGGAATAGAATGCTCGCGCGGCTCACGGAGACGGCCAAGCAAGGTGCGCTGCTCGCAACGCATGACAATACCGAGCTCATGTGGCTGCGACGCCATGTTGGAACCGACGATATCGCGGAGCCCGAGCCGTACCTGTTCTGTTTTCAGCATGATTGGGATGCATTGACGCCGGCGGAGCGAGCGCTGAGGACTATCAAAGGGCTTGCGGAATTTCATCCCGATTGGGCGTTTTGGGGCTATGACGCGGCGCTTTTGTGGGGTCTGGAGGTGCCGAATGATCTGCTCGGGCCGCGCTTTCTTGTTAAGACGGGTTGTTCGGTGACGTTGAGCAGCGGGTGCAGGGCGTGCTCGAGCGTGTTGATGGCGTGCGGGTGACGTCGTTTTGGCGCACGGTGGAGGATTGCTTACTGCGTGCGCCGTTCTCCTACGGGTTGGCGATTGCCGATTCTGCACTGCGGGCGAAAGGCGTATCACGTTGGGATTTGTGCGAGCGCCTCCGCGCCGATTGCGAGGGCAGGCGAGGGTATCGCAGGGCACAGGCGATTGCGTCGTATGCGGACGGGCTGTCCGAAAACGGCGGCGAGTCTCGGTTCCGAGCGTTCTTTATTGCGTACGGCTTTCCGGTTCCGGAGCTGCAGGTGGAGTTTCGCGACCCGCTCGATTCGAGCCAGGTGTTTCGCGTCGACTATTTTTGGCGGCTCGAGAACGGGACGTGTGTCATCGGCGAGCTCGACGGGAAGGGAAAGTATACCCTGCAGGATGGTGGGGATCGGGGGTCGGTCGACCCATTCGTGGCAGAACGTCAGCGAGAGTCTCATCTGACGATGCTCGGGCACAAGGTGCTTCGGTTTACGTTTGATGAACTCAAGAACCCGGGGAAGCTGGCTGAAAAGATGAGACTGGCGGGAATTCAACTGCGGGCCGATCTGGCTGAGGAATGGAGACGCCAGTGGTATGGGCGCTGAGAGGTTTTGTCTCGATCTGTAACGTTTAGAAGTTGTTTGAGTTCGTAATTGTTACAGATCGAGACAAACCGGTGAAACGTCGACCGAATGTCTTGATCTGTAACATCAAGGGGCCCAATAACCCTGTACCTGTTACAGATCGAGACATTCCCCTGATGTTGCTGGGGTGGGGCTGCAACGTATTCCGTCCCCCCACATCCCCTCTTCCCTCCGTTAACCGATATGTCCGCAGCAATCCTGCCGCGCTGGATAATAATGGACAGATGTTCAAGTTTTCTGAGGGGGAGGAGCTCGATATGGCGTCTGCCGATCGTTCCACGTTGTTTATCAATGCGACCGTCCTGGATGGCTCGAAACATATGGAGCCGCAGCCCGATATGGTCGTGGCCGTTGAGCGCGGTGTCATCACGTGGATGGGGCCGAGTGCTGTGGCGCAGGCGCCTACGGGTGCCGAGGTTATCGACCTGGCAGGTGCGTATCTCATGCCAGGCCTCATCAATATGCATGTGCATCTGTGCGGTTCGGGCAAGCCGGTTTCGGCGGGCGATGCGGGCGCGCTGATGAAGAAGCTCGATAATCCCGTGGGGCGCGCCATCGTGCGCCATATTCTTAAGGGCAGCGCCCAACAACAACTGGCAAGTGGCGTGACCACGGTGCGCGGCGCGGGCGACCCGCTGTTTGCCGATCTTGCCGTGCGCGATGCTATCGATGCCGGCAAGTATCAAGGTCCTCGCCTGGTGGCGCCGGGAACGGGTGTCACGGTGCCGGGCGGCCATGGTGCGGGTTTGTTCGCCCAGGTGGCCAACAGTCCCGCCGAGGCAGCCGAACAGGTGCGCGACCTGTATGCGCGCGGTGCCGACGTCATCAAGCTGTTCGTGACGGGCGGCGTGTTCGACGCTACCGAGGTGGGCGAGCCGGGTGTGCTGCGTATGCCGGTCGAGGTTGCCGCGGCGGCGTGCAAGGCGGCGCACGAGGTGGGCCTGCCGGTTATGGCTCATGTCGAGAGCACCGAAGGCGTGAAGGCCGCGCTTGAGGCCGGCGTCGATACGATCGAGCACGGTGCCCCGATGACTCCCGAGATCTTGGAACTGTACCGCGGCGCCGCGGGCACGCAGCTCGAGGGGCGTGCGCCCAGCGTTACCTGCACTATCAGCCCGGCGCTGCCGTTTGTATTGCTCGACCCGGAAAAGACCCATTCGACCGATACACAAAAGAAGAACGGTGACATCGTGTACTCGGGCATCATCGAGAGCGCCCGTGCCGCACTGGAAGCTGGCGTTAAGGTGGGCCTTGGCACGGACTCGAGCTGCCCGTTCGTGACGCAGTACGACATGTGGCGTGAGGTGGCCTATTTTGCCAAGTATGTCGGCGTGGGCAACGCTTTCGCGCTGCATACGGCCACGCAGGTCAATGCCGAGCTGCTGGGGCTGGGCGGCGAGACCGGCACAATCGAGTGCGGCAAGGCCGCCGATATTCTGGTGACGCGCGAGAACCCGCTCGATGACCTGTGCGCACTGCGTGATCCGACGCACGTGATGTGTCGCGGTGATCTGGTGCGCAAGCTCAAGGTGAAGCGTATTCCCGAGGTGGACGCCGAGCTCGACGCGATTATGGCCATGCCTGCCGAGGCGTTGGCCGAGGAGCTTGCCCGCGATGGCGTGGCGTAAGCGCGCGATATGGCGATGCGACAAAGGGACAATCCTTTTGTCATAATCAGAAAAAGCCGAGGTCCCAGTGCGAGGCCTCGGCTTTTATTTGTCCCATAGTATGGCAGCTATGAGCGCGTCTCCATCTTGGCATGGCACTTGGGGCAGGTGACGCGGATCTTGCCCTTGCCCTTGGGGACGGACAGCATCTGGCCGCAGTTGGGGCACTTGAGGTACGCCGTGGTCTTGCGGCCCTTCCACATCTTCTTGGCCGTTCGCTTGGCGCGCTCAAAGTCTTCCTTACTGGTGCCGGTCGCGCGTGAAGTGCTGGCCGCTGCGGCCCCGCCGCCCAAGCTGGCGACGAACTTGCCCAAGCCGGGAACACTGGCGGTCGCGGCGACAAAGGCGCCGTTCTCCTTGCGACGGGCATCGATGGTTTTGGAGAGGCCGCGCAGCACGCCAATCACGATGACGGCGATGGCGATCCAGCTGAGCCACTGGATGCGGGCTATCGATCCGATCATCGCGATGACGATGCCGGCAAAACCCATCACGATGGTGAGCTCGTCAGCGCCATTGCGTCCTTTCATAAAGTCATTCATGTAAATTGCCTTTCGTTCGATATGCTGCACGCCTTTATACCCGATTTAGAGCAAGGGGGACAGGTAAATCTGCGCCAAGGTGGCACAAACATTCCTGTCCC
>USIL01000016.1:0-12694 GCA_900554655.1 uncultured Collinsella sp. | reverse complement strand
GAATGTTGGATCGTATTGACCGGCGAAGCCGCACTTGAGGACGACGCAGTTGCGAGCGACAAGGTGCGTCAAGCGGGTTTTAAGCACATGGTGGGCATTGGCGAGGAACACGAGAGTGCCAACGACGGCCGCCTTGCTTTCTTTTCGGTCCGCAACATTGCCGCGCGCTTCTGTGATATCGACGGCAGCGAGGAGCGCCTGGAGCTCTAGCGTGTCTCAAATTAACTACCCGTTCTGAATTAGCTAGTGCCAGGAAGACACATGGACGGATTGAATACGGTTTTGGAGTATCTGACGTCAGTGCCGGCATGGTATTTGGCGACGAGCGTTGACGGACAGCCGCATGTGCGTCCGTTTTCGTTTGCGCAGATCCAGGACGGCAAGCTGTGGTTTGTAACGGCGCGCACCAAAGATGTGTGGCAGGAGCTGCTGCAAAACCAGCGCTTTGAGGCCACGAGTTGGTGGCCGGGCCATGGCTGGCTCATCTTGCGCGGGCGTGCCGGCTTGGATGACCGGGCTTTAGACGAAATGCGCGAAGCCGGGTGGAAGCATCTAGAGCACCTGGGCGAGCACTATGAGGGGCCTAACGACCCCACGCTCGTCTTCTTTAGCGTCGAGGATCCCGAGGCTTTTATCTGCAATCACGACGAATGGGTGCCGGTCGAGCTCTAGCCGGCTGGCTCATCCTAACAACTTGGTTTTCGCATGGGCGGGCCCCGTATTGCCCGGTGCCGTTAGGAGCGCCGGTCAATACGGGGCCCGCTCCATTTGTCAATTCCTTCAAGCGAATGTGTCGGGAATGTTTCAATGCATGAATATGCAAGCCATTTACGTGTTCATGCATCTTTTGGTGCTAAAGTTTCAACCCACTTCATAACAACCGCTGCGAAATGCGCATCGGTGCATAAATCGCAGACAAGGAGTCTGATATGTCTTTGAAGGTTGGAATCGTCGGCGCGGCTGGATATGCCGGAGCCGAATTCATTCGCCTCGTGCTCGGCCATCCCGAGTTTGAACTTGTTGCCATTACGTCCAACGCCGATGCCGGCCAGCCGCTGTCCGCGGTGTATCCGAGCTTTGCTGGCGTGAGCGACCTGGTTTTCACCACGCATGACGCCCCCGAGCTCAAGAGCTGCGATGCGGTCTTTCTTGCCGTCCCGCACACGGCTGCCATGGCCCAGGTGCCCGCGCTGCTTGCATCGGGCGTCTCCTGCTTTGATCTTTCGGCCGATTACCGTCTGAGTGACGCGTCCGTCTTTGAGGCATGGTATGCCGCCGAGCACACGAGCCCCGAGCTGCTCAAGACTCGCGCTTTTGGCCTGCCCGAGCTGTTCTGTCAGGACTTAGAGACCGCTGCTTCCAGCCATGCCGCCGGAAAGCCCATTTTGGTCGCCTGCGCCGGCTGCTATCCCACCGCAACGAGCCTTGCTGCTGCTCCTGCCGTGCGTGCGGGCTGGGTGGCAGAGAACGGTCCCGTAATCGTCGATGCTATTAGCGGCGTGACGGGTGCCGGTAAGTCCTGCAACGCCCGCACCCACTTTTGCAGCGCGGACGAG
Organism: uncultured Collinsella sp.; assembly: GCA_900554655.1. GTDB lineage: Bacteria > Actinomycetota > Coriobacteriia > Coriobacteriales > Coriobacteriaceae > Collinsella. The sequence goes on along the minus strand of USIL01000016.1, from coordinate 11,138 downwards.
AACCTGGAGGCCTATGGCGTAGGCAAACATCGCCATACACCCGAGATTGAGCAGATCCTGGGCCTGACCGATCGCGTCGTCTTTACTCCACACTTGGCACCGCTCAAGCGCGGCCTGCTTTCCACGGTGACGATGCCGCTCGCGCCGCAGACTCTCGACACGTTGACCCTTGAGGACGTCGTCGACCATTACAAGAAGTTCTACGCCGGTCGCACCTTTGTGTGCGTGCTCGATGCCGGCCAGCAGCCCAAGACGGCTTCGGTCGTCGGCACCAACGCTGCCCAGATCGGCCTTGCGCTCAACAAGCGTGCGGGCGTGCTGGTGGCAACGGGGGCCATCGATAATTTGTGCAAGGGTGCCGCGGGCCAGGCGGTCCAGTGCGCCAACATCGTCTTTGGTTTTGACGAGCGACGAGGCTTGCCCACAGTGGCGTGCCCGGTGTAGCACATTCGATTGTTAATGATTTGGTAGTCGGGTATCGAGTTGGGCGCCGCTTTCAAGCTGGTCTAGTAGTTGCGACCGGTATGGCGTGCCAGCCGATGCCCGCTTTTTTATTTGATATAAGGAGTCGTAGGGACGATGAATACCGACCTGATTGATATCAAGATTCGCGCCGTCGAGGGCGGCGTTACGGCGGCTGCCGGCTTTAAGGCCGCAGGCATCCATGCGGGATTCCGGAAGAATCCCGAGCGCTTGGACTATGCACTCGTCGTGCCCGATAAGCCCTGTTCTGGCGCCGGCGTGTTTACGACCAACCGCTTTTGCGCGGCGCCCGTGCAGGTGAGCCGTGCCAACCTGGGCGGTGCGGACAAGGGCTATGGCATCATCGCCGGTGTTTCAATCAACTCCGGCAACGCCAACGCGGCCACGGGTGAGACGGGCCTTGCCTGCGCGCGAGAAACGTGCAACATCGCGTCGCAGGTCATCGGCTGTGAACCCCAGCAGATCCTAGTTGCATCCACAGGCGTGATCGGACAGATTCTGCCGATCGACACGTTTGAGACGGCCGTTCCGTCCGCCTACGAGGCGCTCTCTGCCCATGGCGGTGCCGATGCGGCCCGTGCCATCATGACGACCGATACACACTCCAAGGAGTATGCCGTTCGCTACCGCAGTGAGGCTGCGGGCCATGCGGGAAACGCTTATACGGTGGGCGGCATGTGCAAGGGCTCGGGCATGATCATGCCCAATATGGCTACCATGATCGCGGTCATTACTACCGATGCCCCCGTCGAGCCGGAGGCGCTCCACACCCTACTGCTCTCGACCGTTAAGCAGACCTTTAATAAGGTGACAGTCGATTCCGATACCTCGACCAACGACACCTGTATCATGCTTGCTTCTGGCGCTGCAGTCGCAGATGCCGAGACCATCGTCGAGGGCACTGACGCCTTTGATGAGTTGGCCTTTGCCGTGCACGAGGTGTGCGAGAGCCTGGCGCGCAACATCGCGGCCGATGGCGAGGGTGCGTCAAAGCTCGTGACGGTTAACGTTACCGGCGCCGCCAACGACGAGGAAGCCGATATCGCCGCCCGTGCTGTCGCCAACTCGCCGCTCGTCAAGACCTGCATCGCCGGTCACGACTGCAACTGGGGCCGCGTTGCCATGGCGCTCGGCAAGTGCGGCGTGAAGTTTAATCAGGAAGACGTTTCCATCGACATGATGGGCATGCCCGTCTGTCGCGATGGTCTGACGGTTCCCTTCGATGAGGACGAGGCCCTGCGACGTTTTGAGGCGCCCGAGATCGTGATCTCAGCAGACCTGGGCGCAGGGGACGCGGCGACCACCGTGTGGACTTGCGACCTCACGCACGAGTACATCTCCATCAACGGCGACTACCGTTCCTAGATTCCAGGCACGCTGCGCATCTTACCGCGATTGTGGACGGCGGAGCACGGCACGATAACGATACGAAAGACGAGGCAGATTATGAAATTCGCACGCGATTGTCGTTCGAGCGAATCCAACGAAGCAACCGCGCAGCTGCTGTTCGAAGCACTGCCGTGGATTAAAAACCTGACCGGCAAGACGGTCGTTATCAAGTATGGCGGAGCCGCCATGGTCGATGAGCAACTGCGCCGCGACGTGATGAGTGACATCGTTTTGCTCAAGATCATCGGCATGCGCCCCGTCATTGTGCATGGCGGCGGCAAGGCCATCAACGAGGCGTTGAGCCATTACGATATTCCCGTCGAATTTAAGAACGGGCAGCGCGTGACCACGCCGGCGACTATGGATATTGTGCGCGAGGTACTGGGCGGCAAGGTTAACCAGGAGCTGGTCGCCGCCATCAACCGCCACGGCAACCTGGCCGTAGGCGTGTCGGGCAGCGATGCCGGCACGCTCATCGCCGAGCCGCTCGACCCCGAGCTCGGTCGCGTGGGCAAAGTGACGCACGTCAACATCGACTATATCGAGCGCTTGCTCGATAGCGAGTACATTCCCGTTATCGCTACCGTCGCGGCGGGGGAGGACGGCGGATTCTTCAACATCAACGCCGACACCGCCGCCGGTGCCGTTGCCGCGGCGCTCCACGCGCATAAGGCGATCTTTTTGACCGATGTCGATGGTCTGTACAAGGACTTTAGCGACAAGGACTCGCTTATCTCCAACCTAACGCTCGACGAGGTTAACGAAATGCTCTACGGCGGCGAGGTCGATAAGGGCATGATTCCCAAGCTGCGCGCGGCCGTCGATGCGATTACCGGCGGCGTATTTCGTGCCCACATCATTAACGGTACTACGCCGCATTCGCTGCTCCTGGAGCTGCTGACCGATGCCGGCGTCGGCACCGTGATTCATTCCACCGAGACGGCTTACGAGTTCGATACGCATCCGCATCCGCTTTCGACGTTTGCTGCGCGTCTGACCGAGAACCTTGACGAGGTCGAGAAGCTTCAGACGGTCTAGCTGACCCGCAGCCGCCCCATTCCTGCACCCATAGCCCCGCGCCGTCTGGCGCCCAACGAAAGGCATCCCATGTCACTTGCAGCTCAGCAATCGCTTGAATCCCATTACGTTATGCATACCTTTGGCCGCTCTCCGGTCGAGTTTGTCGAGGGTCACGGCATGAAGCTCACCGGCGACGATGGCCGTGAGTACCTCGACTTTCTTGCCGGCATCGGCGTGTGCAGCCTAGGTCATGGCAACCCGGCTGTGCTCTCGGCGCTCGAGGCACAGACCAAAAAGCTCATGCATGTCTCCAATTACTTTTACATCGAGCAGCGCGGACAGGTCGCGGCGCTGCTGTCCAAGCTTGCTAACGACGACGTAGATGGTGCGCGCGTGCTTGCCGATGCCATTGTCGCCGGCGATGAGACCACGGCAGCTGCTCTTGGTGCCCCGGCTGCGGATGAGCAGGTTTGGGAGACCTTCTTTGCCAACTCTGGCGCCGAGGCCAACGAGGGCTCGATGAAGCTCGCGCGCCTGTACGCCAAGCGTGCCGGTAATGGCGGCAACACCATCGTGTGCATGCGCGGCGGCTTCCACGGCCGTACGCTCGAGACCATTGCCGCTACCATGCAGGATTGGCTGCAGGACAGCTTCCGCCCGCTGCCGGGTGGCTTTGTGGCCTGCACGCCCAACGATGTGGACGAGCTGCGTGCGATCTTTAAGCAGCTGGGGAGCGAGATTTGTGCCGTGATGCTCGAGCCGATCCAGGGTGAGAGTGGCGTGCACCCCATGACCGAGGAGTTTATGGCGGCAGCGCGCGACCTGGCACACGAAGTGGGCGCCGTGCTTATCGCCGACGAGGTCCAGTGCGGCATCTTCCGCTCCGGCAAGCCGTTTGCATTCCAAACCTATGGCGTGGAGCCCGACATCATGAGCCTTGCCAAGGGCATTGCCGATGGCGTGCCCATGGGTGCCGTCGTGGCAAAGAAGGAGATTGCCGACGTGTTTAAGCCGGGCGACCACGGCTCGACCTTTGGCGGTAGCTGCTTGGCCGTCGCGGCGTGCGCTGCGACGCTCTCCGCGCTTGTGCGCGGCGATTATGCCGACCATGCTGCCAAGGTGGGTGCCTATATGGAGGCAAAGCTCGCCAAGCTGCCGCACGTGACCGAGGTACGTGGTCGCGGCTTGATGCTCGGCTGTGATTTGGATGATGCCGCGGGCGACGCGCATGGTGTTGTTGCCCGCGCGCTGGCCGCCGGTGCCGTGATCAACGCTACGGGTGCGCATACGCTGCGTTTCCTGCCGCCACTCGTCTGCGAGGAAGCCGACGTGGACAGTCTGATCGAGATCCTGTCGGGTGTTTTGCGCTAACGCGGCGCAATAACTCAATTTGGACCGAGTTCCGGACTGCGGACGTGCCCTATGCGGCATGATTCAGCGGTCTGGAGCCCGTTTTGCCTTAGATTTGCTAAGGCAGGGAGACCTGCTGGTCAAAAAACATCAAATATGAGTACTGTTACCGATTTGGTAGCAGCAATTTTGGACTAATAAGGCCAGATGGCAAGTCGAAATGGCGATGAATACACGATTTTGATCTGACTGTTAGTCCTTATAATGGACATATGTTGCGTAACCTAAGCAAACACTATCTGTTTATATGTTGCAAGCAAAGGAGCAGTACTCATTTTTGCCATTATTTGGCCACGGACCTTGAAATAAGGGGTCCTTAGGGTTCGAATCCCATGCGCTGGGTCCAAACAAAAAACGGTCCCCTTGCGAGGTGAACTGCCTTCCAATTCAGTGGTGGGCGATGAGGGATTCGAACCCCCAGCCTTGTGCGTGTAAAGCACCTGCGCTAACCGTTGCGCCAATCGCCCGTGCGGAGAGAGTATAGCAAAACAATCGCCCCATTCACCTCATATCCATTAAAGGTAACCGGCGCGTGTCACAGCGGAGCTGATTCAGTTGAGATTGCCTGAACATTCCGCCCCTCTTTACGCCCTCGGGTATACTCAAAAGCTACTGATTCGATTTGATGCCCAGCAACAGCAGAGGGGATAGTATATGTGCGGTTTTGTCGGTTTTGTCGGTGGGACGGATAACCAATCCGAGGTGCTCACCAAGATGATGGACCGCATCGTCCATCGCGGTCCCGACATGGGCGGTCAGTTTATCGACGGCCGCGTTGCCCTGGGCTTCCGCCGCCTGTCGATCCTCGACCTGACCGAGGCCGGCGCTCAGCCCATGGCCAATGAGGACGGCAGCGTCGTCATTGTCTTCAACGGCGAGATCTACAACTTCCAAGAACTCCGTTCCGAGCTCGAGGCCAAGGGCTACAAGTTCCACTGCGGCGCCGACACCGAGAGCCTCCTGCACGGCTACGAGGAGTGGGGCGAGGCCGTTCTCGATCGCCTGCGCGGTATGTACGCCTTCGTCATCTGGGACAAAAAGAAGAACAAGCTTTTTGGCGCCCGCGACATCTTTGGCATCAAGCCGCTCTACTACTATCCCATGGCCGATGCGGGCGACGGCGCTCCGGGCGTGCTCTTTGGTTCCGAGATCAAGAGCTTCCTGGACTACCCGCACTTCCACAAGGCGGTCAACAAAAAGGCTCTGCGTCCGTACATGACGCTGCAGTATTCGGCAACCGAGGAGACCTTCTTCGAGGGTGTCTACAAGCTGCCGCCGGCGCACTACTTTACCGTCGATATCCCGACCGGCAAGATGAACATCGAGCGTTACTGGGATTGCGATTACTCTGCCGTCGAGAAGCCGTTCGAAGAGTATGTCGATGAGCTGGACGAGGTCGTGCACGAGAGCGTCGAGGCCCATCGCATCGCCGACGTCAAGGTCGCGTCGTTCCTCTCCGGTGGCGTCGACTCCAGCTACATCGCCGCTTGCCTCATGCCCGACAAGACCTTTTCGGTGGGCTTTGACTACAAGAACTTCAACGAGACCAACTACGCCAAGGAGCTTTCCGATAAGCTCGGCGTCGAGAACGTTCGCAAGATGATTACCGCCGACGAGTTCTTCGGTGCGCTCGAGGACATCCAGTATCACATGGACGAGCCGCAGTCCAACCTGTCTTCCGTGCCGCTGTGGTTCTTGGCCGAGATGGCCCGCAAGGACGTTACCGTCGTGCTTTCGGGCGAAGGCGCCGACGAACTCTTTGGCGGCTACGCCTACTACGAGGATACGGTCCCGGTGCGCAAGTACAAAAAGATGGTGCCGCTGCCCATCCGTCGCGCGCTCGGTAACCTGGCGCTGCATATGCCGTACTTCAAGGGACATAACTTCCTGGTCAAGGGTGCCGAGATCCCCGAGAAGTCGTTCCTGGGACAGGCTCTGGTATGGCCGGAGCGCGAGGTCGACGGCGTGCTCAAGCCCGAGTACAACACCGGCGACGGCGCCTTTGAGCTCGCTGCACCCATCTACGCACGCGTGAAGGGTCAGCCCGAACTGGTCAAGAAGCAGTACCTGGACATGAACATGTGGCTCCCGGGCGACATTCTGCTCAAGGCCGACAAGATGTGCATGGCACACTCACTGGAGCTGCGCGTGCCCTTCCTGGACCGCAAAGTCATGGAGTTCGCCGAGCACATTCCCGACCGCTACCGCATCAACGAGAACGGCAACAAACAGGTACTCCGCCACGCTGCCAACAAGTCGCTGCCCGATGAGTGGGCCACCCGTCCCAAGGTGGGCTTCCCGGTGCCGATTGTCTACTGGCTGCGCGAGCAAAAGTGGTACGACTATGTCAAGGAGTACTTCACCGCGCCGTGGGCAAGCGAGTTCTTCGATACCGATGAGCTCATGCACCTGCTCGATCTGCACTTTGCGGGCAAGGGCGATTTCCAGCGCAAGATCTATACGCCGCTCGTGTTCCTGGTGTGGTACAAGCGCTTCTTTATCGACGAGGACCAGCCCGCTGTTCAGGCTGCCTAGCCTCGGCTGACGAACGCCTGCGCGTAACGGCTCCTCCGGGAGCCGTTTTTGCGTGGGTGCGTTTCAGTTACTATAAAACCGTCCCTGCCAAATGGCTGAGAAAGGTGAAAGATGCACCATTCGGATTCCGCGACCGTGACCACGGTCGATACGCTTGCCAAGCTTCTCGATGTGTGCGGCGAGCTGCGCTCATCAGAGCAGGTTGACGAGCGTGCCGTGACCGGCTGCTCGTTTGATTCGCGCGCGGTCTCGGCAGGTGACGTGTTCTTCTGCAAAGGTGCTGCCTTTAAGCCCGCGTTTTTGAGCATGGCGCTCGATGCGGGCGCCGTCGCATTTGTGTGCGAGGAGTCGCTGGTCGAGTCTCTGGAGCCGCTGGCGCAGGAGAGCGGTGCTGCGATGCTGGTTGTTGATAGCGTTCGCACGGCCATGGCCCTGTTGCCGCCGGAGGTCTACGACCGTCCCGACCACGATGTCAAGATCGTGGGCATCACCGGTACCAAGGGAAAGACCACGGCCGCTTTTATGCTTCAGTCCATCATCAAGGCAGCGGGCGAGTCCTGCGGCATGATCGGCTCGGTGAGTACCGACGATGGCATCGAGTGCTACGAGAGCACCAATACTACGCCCGAGGCCCCCGAGGTCTGGCGCCATATCGCCAACTGCCGCACGTCAGGTCGCCAGTCCATGGTCATGGAGGCCTCGAGCCAGGCGCTCAAGTACCAACGCGTCGAGAATCTGCCGTTTGACGTGGCGTGCTTCCTCAACATCGGCCGCGACCACATCTCGCCGATCGAACACCCCACGTTTGAGGATTATTTTGAGAGCAAACTCAGGATCTTTGACCAGGCGAAGACCGCCGTGGTGAATCTGGGCACCGAAGAGGTTGACCGTGTGTTGGAGGCAGCGTCGACGGCCGAGCGCTTGGTGACCGTTGGCGTCGAGCATCCCGAGGCAAGCCTGTGGGCGAGCGATGTGCGCATGGTCGGCTTTAACATCGAGTTTAACCTGCATGGCCTGTGTGCCGACGAGTCCGAGGCGGGGGAGAAGGTCCTGCTGGGCATCGCGGGCGACTTTAACGTGGAAAACGCGCTGGTCGCTATCGCCGCTGCGCGCGAGATCGGCATCGGTATCGAGACTATCAAGAAGGGCCTCTCCAAACTGCGTGTACCGGGCCGTATGGAGGTCGTGGAGTCGAAGGACGGCCGCGTGATCTGCGTCGTTGACTATGCGCACAACCAGCTTTCGTTCCGTTCGCTTTTCTCGTCGGTCAAGCGCGCGTTTCCCGCTAGTCCAGTCATTGCAGTGTTTGGCGCTGCCGGTGGCAAGGCGCAGGAGCGCCGCGAGCAGCTTCCGCGCGAGGCCGCACCGTATTCCGACCTGATGATCTTTGCCAATGAGGACCCGGCTCACGAGGACCCGATGAAGGTCTGTCGCGAGCTTGCCGAGCATGTTCCCGACGATACGCCGAACAAGATCATCCTCGACCGCGAAGCCGCTGTGCATGCGGCGTTCAAGGCGGCGCGCGAGGAGTACGTCAACCCCGATGCTCCCACCATTGTCTTGCTGCTGGCAAAGGGTGACGAGGAGCTCATGCACGTGGGCGACGAGTTCGTGCCCATCGAGAGCGACCTTTCGTTGGCCAATCGCCTGATCGATGTTACCCAGTTTGACTAATGAACCATGATGGCGGCGGCGCCCTGAGTGCGCTGTCGCCATAAGCGTGTTCCCTCAATCAAAACATGCCGTCCAAGTCCAAACCCTTCTACGTAAACGGAGTAACCATGTCCCACAACACCCTGCCGACCGTTGCCGAGCTTTCGGGCGAGATGCGCGAGCGCTTGGCCAAGGTCAAGTACGTCTTTACCGACCTAGATGCCACGATGCTCGCACCCGGCTCGTGCGTGCTGCGCGACAACGACGGCAACCCCTCGACCAAACTCGTCGAGGCCGTCGTGGCGCTCGCTCGCGCTGGTATTCAGGTGGTTCCCACCTCGGGCCGCAACCGCACCATGATCCACGAGGATGCGCGCGTGCTCGGCCTCAATTCCTACATCGGCGAGATGGGTGGCCTGATCATGTACGACCTCAAGGCCAACGATTGGGAGTATCTGACCGGCGATATGCCCTACGACCCCTCTTGCGGTCTCACGCCGCACCAGGTGATCGAGCAGACCGGCGTGTGCGAGAAGATCCTCGCCCGCTGGCCGCACAAGATCGAGTACCACAACGACATGTCGACCGGCTACAAGTACCGTGAGGTCACCGTTGGCATGCGCGGCGATGTGCCCGACGATGAGGTCCAGGCCATCCTCGACGAGGCCGGCTGCGGTCTGGTCTGGGCTTGCAACGGCCATCTGACTCACCTGTCCAAGCCGACGACGCTTGAGCTTAATCGCGTCGAGGACGGCCGCGCATTCAACATCAACCCCGCGGGGCTCAACAAGGGCGTTGCCATTGCGCGCTTCTGCGAGCACCTGGGGATCGAGCGCGAGGAGACGCTTGCGCTCGGCGACTCCGAGTCCGACTTCTACATGGCCGATCACGTGGGCACGTTCTGCCTGGTCGAGAATGGCCTGACGAGCGCCGGCGCGCCCGAGTTCCTGGACGCTTGCGATAACGCCTACGTCACACGCGGCAAGATTGTCGACGGCTGGGTGGCAACGGCCGAGCTGCTGGTCGCGGCTCGTTCGTAGCGCGGCGTCGCCGCACTTGGATATGTCTTTTCGAGAGAGACTGGTGAGGTAATGTCCGATATCGAGAATCCGGCAGGCGACACGCGCCCGATCGGTGTGTTCGATTCTGGCCTGGGCGGTCTGACGGTTGCGCGCGCGATTGCGACGGCGTTGCCGCACGAGTCCGTCTACTACTTCGGCGACACCAAACGCTGCCCCTACGGCACGCGCACCGAGGATGAGGTGCGCTCGTTTGCGTTGCAGGCGGGCCGTTGGCTGTCGAAGCACGACGTCAAGATTATGGTCATCGCCTGCAACACGGCGACAGCTGCGGCCTTACGTCTGGCCCAGCAGGTGCTTGACGTTCCCGTGATCGGCGTGATCGCGCCGGGTGCCCGTGCGGCAATCAACAGCACCCGTTCGCGTCGCGTGGGCGTGCTCGCCACCAACCTCACCATTCGCTCGGGCGCTTACACGCGCGCCATTCAGGATCTAGATGCCGGCGTCGACGTATACGGCTGCCCCGCCTCGAGCTTTGTCGAGGTTGTCGAACACGAGCTCGCCTCGGGTGCGCATCTGCAAGAGCAGTGGCTTGAGAACGAGGACATCTTCGATACGCCTGCCGTGCGTGCGCTGGTGGGTGCCACGGTTGAGCCACTGCGCGACCACGGTATCGATACCGTGGTGCTCGGCTGTACGCATTTTCCGCTGTTGGTGGGACCTATCCGCCATGCGCTGGGGCCTGGGGTGCGCGTCGTGAGTTCCGCCGAGGAGACCACGCGCGAGCTGACCGATATCCTCACGCGCCGCGAGCAGCTGGCGGGCGTCGCCGCCGAGCCGCAGCATCGTTTTGCCACGACGGCCGATAACATTGCCGAGTTTGCGGTGGCGGGCAGCTTTATCTTTGGTCAGCCGCTCAAGAGCATCGAACATATCGATATCGATGAGCTGAAATAGATGTAAGGCAGCCGCCAAAGCCTTCGCCACATCTTTTGCCGAAAGGATCTTTCTATGGAGTACATGCAGGTCAACCGCGCCAACGGCCGCGCCGCCAACGAGTTGCGTCCCGTTAAGCTCACCCGTGGCGTCATGAAGCACGCCCACGGCTCGTGTTTGGCCGAGTTTGGCGACACGCGCGTACTGTGCGCCGCCACCATCGAGGAGGGCGTGCCGGGCTGGCGCAAGGGCGCCAAGGCCGGTTGGGTAACGGCGGAGTACGCCATGCTGCCGGCATCGACCGGCAAGCGCTGCAAGCGCGAGCATGCCAACCGTAAGGGCCGCTCCATGGAGATCGAGCGCCTCATCGGTCGCAGCCTGCGTACCGTCGTCAACATGAAGGCACTCGGCGAGTACACCGTTACCGTCGACTGCGACGTGATTCAGGCAGACGGCGGCACACGAACGGCGAGCATTACCGGCGCCTGGGTGGCACTGCACGACGCCCTTGCCATGTGGGTCGAGGCGGGTAAGCTCGAGCGCATCCCGCTCACGGGCCAGGTCGCCGCGATTTCCATGGGCGTTGTCGACGGCAATACGCTGCTTGACCTCGATTATTCCGAGGACAGCCATGCCGAGGTCGACATGAACCTCGTCGCCACCGACACAGGCGAGATGATCGAGCTCCAGGGC
>USIL01000015.1:0-12917 GCA_900554655.1 uncultured Collinsella sp. | reverse complement strand
CAAGGCTCGTCGCGGCTCGATCTCGGTGTCGATCTCGGTTTCGGTCTTTATCCCCAAGGCTGCCACGCCGTTCCAGTGGTGCCCGCAGCTCGACTACGACGACGTCAAGCGTCGCCAGAAGCTGCTTATCACGAGCGTTCGCAACCGTGCCGTCCGCGTGCATTACCACGATGCCGAGACCTCGCTCATTGAGGCCGCGCTGTCCCGCGCCGGGCGTGACATGACGCCCGTCATCATCGATGCTTGGCGCGCGGGCTCTCGCTTTGACGCCTGGGTAGAGCATTTCTCGCTCGAGAACTGGAAGGAGGCTGCTGCCAAAAACGGCATTGACCTCAATGAGCTCGTGCACCTGCCCTACGAGTTGGACTGGCGCCTGCCGTGGGAGCATGTGAGCCCCGGCTGCACGCGCGGCTTCCTCGAACGCGAGTACCGTCGCTCGCTCGAGGGCGTCACGACTCCCGACTGCACCCGCACGTCGTGCACCGGCTGCGGAATCTGCCCCACGCTCCACGCCAAGAATGTATTGATGGGTGATCGCGCATGAGTGAGCGCCTGACCGACAACCCCACGCTCTTTAGACTTCGTGTTCGCTATGGCAAGCGCGATCGCCTTAAGTACCTGGGCCATCTCGAAGTAATCCATACCATTGAGCGCATCGTGCGCCGTGCGGGACTTCCCTATGCCGTCACGCAGGGCTTCTCCCCGCACATGCGCGTGGGCTTCTCTTCGGCGCTACCGGTGGGTACGTCGTCGACCTGCGAGTGGTATGACCTGTTTATGACCGAGTTCGTGGCGCTCGACGAGGCGTTTGAGCGCCTGGCTGCGGCGTCTCCGGCCGATCTGGCGCCCATCGAGGCGGCGTACATCGACGTGCGCACGCCGGCGTTGACGGCGCAGCTCACGCGCCTGTCGTATCGCATCGACCTGCACTTGGATCCCGAGGCGCCCGTAAGCGCCGACGAGGTGCGTCGTGCGATCGACACGCTGCGCGCGGGCCACGGCATCGACTACGCGCGCGGCAAAAAGAGCAAGCGCTTAGATTTGGATCACACGCTCGTGGGCTATGAGCTCACGGCGGGGGAGCGCCCGGACCATTTGGTGCTCATGCTCGACACCCATGCCGACAACGAGGGCTCCATGCGTCCGGAAATTTTGCTTTCTGCAGCTGATGTTTTGTTGCAGGGCTTGACCCCGGGCGTGGATGCACCTATTGTTTCCACCGGTATGCAAGACCTCGTGACCATCTGCTCCTACGATGTCGAGCGTCAGAATCAAGCATGCGAGGACGACGAGGGCCGACTCGTCAGCTCCATACCTGTGCGAACTTGTGGATTTGCTCCACATACTCGTTGACGGGGGTATTTTCGCCTGCTACTATATTCGGCTGTTGCACTAACTGATGCATGAAGGGCAAGTAAACATGTACGCAATCGTTAACACGGGCGGCAAGCAGTACAAGGTCGCCACCGACGATGTCATCACCGTCGAGAAGATCGAGGGCAATGAGGGCGACAAGGTCACCCTGCCGGTTATCTTCCTCAACGATGGTAAGAAGATCGTCACCGATCCCGACAAGCTGGCCAAGGCCAAGGTTACCGCTCAGATCGTTGAGCAGTTCAAGGGCGAGAAGCAGCTGGTCTTCAAGTTCCACAAGCGCAAGCGCTATCGTCGTCTGAAGGGTCACCGTCAGCAGCTCACCAAGCTGAAGATCGTGAAGGTTCAGGCTACCTCCCGCGCCAAGAAGGCTGTCAAGGCAGAGGCTGAGGCTGTTGCCGAGGCTCCCGTCGCCGAGTAGATTACACTCGTAACGAAAGAGTAGGTATACACAATGGCACACAAAAAAGGACTCGGTTCCTCCCGTAATGGCCGTGACTCCCGCGGTCAGCGCCTTGGCACGAAGCGCTATGCCGGCCAGACGGTAACCACGGGCACGATTCTCGTCCGTCAGCACGGCACGCACATCCACCCGGGTGAGAACGTTGGCCGTGGTAAGGACGACACGCTGTTCGCGCTGGTCGACGGTACCGTTGAGTTCCACAAGGGTATCAAGCACAGGGTCAGCGTACGCCCGCTCGCGAACGCGTAATTCACCCTTCATAGAGCACATATGTGGGAGGCACTTGAGTTTTAGGATTCAAGGGTCTCCCTCTTTTTTGTAGGAGGCGATTCTGTTGTCACAGTTCACCGATATCAGCCGCATTAACGTGTGCGGCGGCGACGGCGGAGCCGGATGCATGTCGTTTAGGCGCGAGGCATTTGTCCCCAAGGGCGGCCCCGATGGCGGCGACGGCGGTCGTGGCGGCAATGTCGTCATCCAGGCCGATGCTCAGCTGTCTTCGCTGATCGATTACCGCTTTAAGCATCACTTCCGCGCCGAGCGCGGCACGCACGGGCAGGGTGCCCGTCGTAACGGTAAGAGCGGCGAGGACCTGATTCTCAAGGTCCCTATGGGTACCGTGGTGCGCGAGCTCGACCCCGAGACGCAGACCCCGATGTTCGAGATTGCCGATCTGGTGCATGATGGCGAGCGCGTTGTCGTGGCCCCTGGTGGCGCCGGTGGTCTCGGCAATACGCACTTTGTGACGTCGGTGCGCCGCGCGCCCGCGTTCGCCCAGCTGGGCGAGCCGGCCGAGGAGCACTGGATTGAGCTCGAGATGAAGCTCATGGCCGATGCCGCGCTCGTGGGCTTCCCTTCGGTGGGTAAGTCATCGCTCATCGCGCGCATGAGCGCCGCCCGTCCTAAGATTGCCGACTACCCGTTTACCACGCTCGTGCCGAACCTCGGCATGGTGCGTGCCGGCGAATATTCTTACGTCGTTGCCGACGTCCCCGGTCTTATCGAAGGCGCGAGCGAGGGTAAGGGCCTGGGTCACCAGTTCCTGCGCCACATTGAGCGTACGGCCCTGATCATGCACGTCGTCGACATGACGGGTGGTTTTGAGGATCGCGATCCGGTCGAGGATTACCACATCATCAACCGCGAGCTCGAGCAGTATGGTGCCGAGCTTTCGGAGCGTCCGCAGATTGTCGTTGCCAACAAGTGCGACGCGCCGGGCACGGCCGATAAGATTGCCGACCTCAAGCGCGCAGCGCTCGACGATGGCCATATGTTCTTTGCCGTGTCTGCCGTGACGGGCGCCGGTCTCAATACGTTGATGCTTGCCGTAGGTGAGCAGGTGGCTAAGCTGCGCGCCGAGCTGGCGGTCTCCGATGAGCCGGTCGACCTGCGCGACGATGAATGGGAGCGCCGTCGCCTGCAGCGAGAGAAGCGTTTCCGCATTGTCCAGGAAGAGCCCGGTGTCTTCCGCGTGGTCGGTCGTGCCATCGAGCGCATGGTCATTCAGACCGACTGGGAAAACGAGGAAGCCGTCATTTACCTGCAGCATAAATTTGCGCGTATGGGTGTTGACGACGCGCTCGAGAAGGCCGGTTGCCGTGCGGGCGACGAGGTCCGCATTTGCCAGCGCGCCTTTGACTTTGAGGGTGCCGAGGACTTCTCGGAGTACGAGGAGCTCGAGGATGCTGACGAGGACATCGCCGTTGAGGCCATTGACATGGCCGATGCTGCGGATGAAGGCGTCGAGGTTGTCGATGCGGCGGATGCCGCGGACGATGCCGAGACCTCGGAGGGCGAGTAAGCCATGTCGCTGCGCGGTGGAATCGGTCTGCCCGAGCTTCCTCTAGAGGACGGGCAGGAGTTTAGGCTTGGCATTATGGGTGGCACCTTTGATCCCATCCATTACGGGCACCTGGTGACCGCCGAGCAGGCGCGCGAGTCCCTCGACTTGGATGCCGTGCTCTTTATGCCGGCGGGCACGCCGGCCTTTAAGCTTGACAAGCCGGTGACGCCTGCCGAGGACCGTTATGCCATGACGGTCCTCGCCACCGCCGCGAATCCGGCGTTTTTGGCGAGCCGGTTCGAGATTGACCGTCCGGGCGTAACCTATACGGCCGATACGCTTCATGCCCTTCGCGACTTTTACCCGCCGCAGGTAAAGCTCTACTTTATTACGGGCGCCGACGCGATTATCGATATTGTGACCTGGCATGATGCCGAACGAATCGCTGAGCTTGCTACCTTTATTGCGGCGACGCGACCGGGCTTTGATATCAATACGGCGCGTGCCCGAATCAAAGAGTCTGGGTTGCCGTTCGATGTGCGCTATATTCAGATTCCGGCGCTGGCGATCAGCTCGACGAACATTCGTAAGCGAGTTGCTCGCGGCATGAGCGTGCGCTATCTTACGAGCGAGTCCGTGCTCGGCTACATTCGCAAACGCAGGCTATATGCCGATTTGGGCCAAGAAGATTTTGAGTGATGGGGGTCTACGTTGTCGGTAGAGGATCAGTTTGAGGGCGATGAGCGCGCGCTGCTCAAGCGCATTCAAGAGCTGCTCGATGTTCGCATGAAAGATAAGCGCAAGCGCTATGTGCATTCGCTGGGTGTTGCCGAGACCGCACTTCATCTGGCCGAGGTCTACGGCGTTGACCGCTTTGATGCCGCTGCCGCCGGCCTGATTCATGACTGGGACAAAGTGCTCTCCGACGACGAGCTGGTCACGCGCGCTCTGCATTACGGCATTAAGATTGCCGGCTCTCCTTCCGCTGCGACGCCGCTTTTGCATGGCCCGGTTGCCGCCTATGAGCTTCCGCAGCTTTTTCCCGAGCTGTCGCCGGCCGTTTTCCAGGCCGTCGACCGTCACACCGTGGGTGCCTGCGACATGACGCCGCTCGATATGGTGGTCTTTGTGGCCGATGCCATCGAGCCCAACCGCCACGGCGACTATGCACATGCGCTGCGCAAGATGGTGGGGGAGTCGACGCTCGACGAGTTGTTCTTCTCCTGTTTTGCGCAGGGTCTGGTCTATGTGATCCAGTCCGGGCGCTATCTTTATCCCACGGCTATTACGATTTACAACCATTACGCCCAGCTACGCTAGCTCGGGCTGTCTAGAAAGAGGTATTCCATGGCCGACGAGACCATGTCCGACGAGCAGATTCTTGAAGGTGTGGAGCACAAGAGCTTCGCCGCCACGTCCGACCGCACTGCCGCCTCGCTGTCCGCGAGCGGTGTCGCCGCCGAGGATGTCGCCCGCGCCGCCGCGCAGGCCGCCTACGACAAGAAGGGCGAGGACGTGCAGGTACTCGACCTGACCGAGCTTTCCGACGTGTGCGACTACTTTGTGCTTGCCACCGGTACCAACAACCGCCAGGTCGATTCGATCGTCGACGAGATCGAGGAGAAGGTCGCCGAGGCTTGCGGCGAGCATCCGTTTTCCATCGAGGGCCGTGAGCAGAAGACCTGGATGCTCATGGACTACGGCTCGGTCGTCGTCCACGTCTTCACTCCCGAAGCCCGCGACTTCTACCGCCTAGAAAAGCTCTGGGGTGACGCCCCCCAGCTCCCCCTCGACCTCCTCTAGTGGCTCATTTGATACGGGGCTTTTAGCTAGCCTCGCGCATTTCGCCGGGCAGTTGCGGTTTTCCGTACCTGCCTGGCTTTCTTTTTGCCCAAAGGCGGTTAATCGTTGAAACGGGATTGGCGGCCGAAGGAAAGGGCGGTGTCGCCGAATTTGTCTCGGACGGCGTCGATGGCGACGGAGAGGTCGCGGCGGTCGCTGGATTGGGCTCCGCGGTCATCGATCTCGCAGAACAGGTCAGTCTGGATGCCGCCTTGGTGGTCGAAGTCGCTCATGCCGATGCCGGCTAAGCGAACATGCATGCCTTCTTGCCAGATGTTGTCGAGCAGTTCGAGTGCAACCGCCACGAAGATGTTCTCATCGTCGGTTGGATGAGGCAGCCGGCGCTGTGCCGTACGCCCGCTGCCATACGAATACTTAAGCTTGAGCGTTACCGTGGCACCCGTCAGCCCCTGACGGCGCAGGCGGCGTCCCACTGACTCTCCCAACAGCGCAATCGCCGCCTCAATATCCCCACGCTCAGTCAAATCTTTCGCAAAGGTGCGTTCATTACTGACCGACTTGACCTCACGCTCCTCATCGAGACTCGTGACTTCGGAGATTTCGAGTCCCAGCGCACGCTGGCGCATGCGTTCGCCGTTGACGCCAAAAATAGAGGCCAAGGTGGATTCCGGTGCACGTGATAGCTCGCCGAGGGTGTAGATGCGCATGCGGCGCAGTCGCTCCTCGGCCGAGCGCCCGATGCCGCTCATGGCAGATACCGGCAGCGCGGCCAAAAAGCGCTGCTCGGTTCCGGGGCGCACGATGGTCAGCCCAAACGGCTTATCCCGCTCGCTTGCGATCTTTGCGACCGTCTTGTTGCAGCCCACGCCAATGGAGCACGTCACTCCCAGCGCTGCCACGCGGTCGCTTATACGCCGCGCAACCAGCAGCGGGTCTTCGGGCGCAAAGCGACCCGGTGTGATATCGATAAAGGCTTCGTCGATGGATACGCGCTCAACGCGCGGGGTCTCGTCAGCGAGAATTGCCATGACCTGCGCGCTCACCTCGCGGTAGCGATCAAAGTGCCCGTGCGTCCAAATGGCTTGCGGGCACAAGCGCCGCGCCTCGGCCGAGGCCATGGCAGAGTGCACGCCAAAGCGACGCGCCTCATACGAACACGTGGACACGACGCCACGCGAATCGGCATTGCCACCCACGATGAGCGGCTTTCCGCGCCATTCGGGATGGTCGAGCATCTCCACGCTCGCAAAAAACGCATCGAGGTCCATCAGGCCCACCGCCGGACCCGTCCAGGGAGGCGGCGTGACGCCCATGGCATCCTCATAACCGTATGTATGTTCGCGTCTTTCCATGTCATAAGTATACCGCGCAGCTCATGTGGGGTGCGTGTATGTGCTTGCAAATCCCGAATTCTTGTCTAAGATATGGATTTGCCCTCGACTACACCGAAGAAGTTGGTCTCACGGACTTCACCTGCCCGCGTCGATGGCGTATTATGTTCAACTGTTTGTTTGTAGTTGCAGCCTAAAGCTGCTTGGTTGGAGGAGTTTCCTTTGGCAGTCAAGATTCGCCTTGCTCGTCACGGCGCTAAGAAGCGTCCGTACTACCGTGTCGTCGTCGCCGATTCCCGCGCCCCGCGTGACGGTCGTATCATCGAGGAGGTTGGCCGCTACAACCCGATGACCGCCCCCAAGACCATCAACCTCGACCTCGAGAAGATCGCCGACTGGCAGTCAAAGGGCGCTCAGCTCACCGACGCCGTCGCCGCTCTGGTCAAGGCCGCCAACGAGGGCGAGAAGACCGAGACCGTCGTCAAGAAGTCCAAGAAGCAGCTCGCCAAAGAGGCCGAGGCCGCTAAGGCTGCCGCTGAGGCCGCTGAGGGTGCCGAGGAGTAAATCGTGCCTGAGGTTGACGCTGCACAGCTCGAGGGTGAGGCAATGCTCTCAGATCGCATCGCCGATCTCGTCGAATATCTCGTTGTTCAGATCGTCGACGACCCGGATTCCGTGAGCCTTGAGGTCATCGATGGTGACGACGCCTCTACGATTGAGGTTTCGGTCGCCGAGGATGATGTCGCTAAGGTCATCGGCCGTCGTGGCCGTACCATCAAGGCCATTCGCACGCTCGCCCGTGCACTGGCCGCTCGCCTCGACACTGCTGTCGAGGTAGAGGTTCTGGGCTAGGACCTTGAGGTCCCAGTACAAAAACATCGCCCGTGTGGTCAAGCCGCACGGAAGGAAGGGGGAGGTCCTCGCGCAGCCGCTGCGGGGGCTTCCTTCTGTATTAGAGCCGGGTATGCGCGTCGCCCTGACGCCGCCGGCGCTCAAGCGCGACCGCTTTTGCACGGTCGTGTCCGTCACCGATACGGGCGATGGCGATCTGGTCTCGTTTGAGGGCATTGACGACTTGACGGCCGCCGAGGGCATCACGGGATGCTACGTGCTGGCAAATCGTGACGACTTTGAGCTCGATTCGCTCGACGCTGCCTATACCGACCTGATGGGTCGCGAGGTGGTCGACGAGCGCTTCGGTTCGCTCGGTACGATCGTCGAGATCATGTCGACGCCCGCCAACGATGTTTGGGTTGTCGAGGGTGATCGGTACGGCGAGGTGCTGATTCCCGTGATCGAGCAGGTCGTGCTCGATCTTCCCGACACAGGAACAATTTCCGTCCACGTTATGGACGGCCTGATCGATATGGACAAGTAGGGAGGACAACATGCTGATCGAGACCCTTTCGGTCTTTCCCGAGATGTTTGAGCCCGTCATGTCCACATCGATCTTGGGCCGCGCCCGCAAGGCCGGCCTTTTTGATTTTAAGGCGTATAACCTGCGCGACTGGACGCACGACCGCCATCGTACCGTCGATGACGAGCCGTACGGCGGCGGGCAGGGCATGCTCATGAAGGTCGAGCCTATCGCCGAGGCCATCGAGGCCATTAGCGCAGAGGGCCCCAAGCCCACTGTGGTGTTCTTTACCCCCTGTGGCGAGCCCTTTACGCAGCATGTGGCCGAGCGCCTGCTCAAAAGTGAGCGCCTGCTGTTTGTGTGCAGTCGCTACGAGGGCGTCGACGAGCGCGCGTATGCGTATGCCGATGAGCGTCTGTCGATCGGCGACTACGTGCTGACGGGCGGCGAGCTTCCCGCTATGGTCGTTGCCGATGCCGTCGTACGCCTGATTCCCGGCGCCCTGGGCGACGAGATGAGCAACGTCGACGAGTCGTTCTCGACCGCCGAGGACGGAGGACTGCTCGAGTACGCGCAGTACACCCGTCCTGCCGAGTTCAACGGCGAGGGCGTGCCGCCGGTGCTCGTGAGTGGCGATCATGCCAAGGTCGATGCCTGGCGTCGCAAGAACGCCATCGAGCGCACCTGCCGCTGGCGTCCCGATCTGATCGAGACGGCGCGCCTTACGCCCCAGGAGCGCGCTTACGCGCAGGAGATTTTGGACGCTGCGTATTCGCAGAGCGAGGAGTGAGAATGGTTCCATCGCAGCATTCCGCGTTGAGGGGCGCTTTTGAGTGGATCGCGGTCATCGCGATCGCGCTCGTGGCCACCTTCTTGATTCGCTCGTTTGTGGTCGAGCCCTTTGTGGTGCCCACCGGCTCCATGGAGTCCACGATCGAGATTGGCGACCAGATCCTGGCACAAAAGGTGAGCCTCGAGCTCGGTCAGCCCGTCAAGCAGGGTGATATCGTGGTGTTTCACAACCCCGATGGCACCTCCGAGCATGATGTTCTTGTCAAGCGTGTTATTGCCACGGCCGGCCAGACGGTCGACCTGCAGGATGGCAAGGTGGTCGTTGACGGCCAAGCGCTCGACGAGGACTATACGACGGGCATGAGCTGGCCGCTTTCGGTCCAAGCGCCCGGCGCTCAGGTAAGCTATCCCTACACGGTTCCCGACGGGTGCGTGTGGGTGATGGGCGACAACCGCGAAAACTCTGCCGACTCACGCTACTTTGGTCCCGTCGATCGCTCTGATTTGATCGCTGTGGCGCTTGTGCGCTACTGGCCGTTCAACCGCATCGGCGCTATCGACTAAAAACCGCTATAGTACAGTACCTAACCGTGTAATCGTTTCGACGAGGGGATATTAGAGGCATGAACGCTTCATCGCTTTCCTTCCAAGACATCATCCTGCGCCTCCAGCAGTACTGGGGCGAGCAGGGCTGCGTCATCATGCAGCCCTATGACTCCGAGGTCGGTGCCGGTACCTTCCATACCGCGACCACGCTGCGCTCGCTCGGTCCCGCCGAGTGGCGCACCTGCTATGCACAGCCCTGCCGCCGTCCCGCCGACGGCCGCTACGGCGAGAACCCCAACCGCATGCAGCACTACTATCAGTTCCAGGTGCTCATCAAGCCCTCGCCGGTCAACGCCCAGGAGCTCTACCTGGGTTCGCTGGCCGCCATTGGCCTGGACCCCAACGACCATGACGTCCGCTTTGTCGAGGACGACTGGGAGAGCCCGACGCTCGGCGCCTGGGGCCTTGGCTGGGAGGTCTGGCTCAATGGCATGGAGGTCACGCAGTTTACGTACTTCCAGCAGGTGGGCGGCATCGAGGTCGACCCCGTGCCCGTCGAGATCACCTACGGCCTGGAGCGTATCGCCATGTACGCCCAGGGCGTTAACTCGGTCTACGACCTGGTGTGGAGCTACCTGCCCGACGGCACGCCCATGACCTATGGCGACGTGTTCCTCGAGAACGAGCGCGAGTTCAGTGCCTATAACTTTGAGGTCGCCAACGTCGAGATGATGCGTCAGAAGTTTGACGACTACGAGGCCGAGTGCCATTCCTGCCTGGAGCGCAAGCTGCCGCTGCCGGCATATGACTGCGTCATGAAGTGCAGCCACGCTTTCAACCTGCTCGATGCTCGCGGCGCCCTGTCCGCGGTCGAGCGTGCCAACTACATCCTGCGCGTCCGCGCCGTCGCCAAGGCGTGCTGCGAGGCCTACATGGCCGAGGTCGCCGGAGTCAACGAGAATGCCGATCAGGAAGGCGAGGTGGCGTAAGCCATGGCAGACGCTAAGGATTTCCTGTTTGAGATCGGTACGGAAGAAATGCCCTCCGCACCGCTGAACAATGCCGTCAAGCAGCTTGGCACCATGATCGCCAAGGGTCTCGACGAGGCCGGTCTGGCCCACGGCGAGGTCCGTGTGATCTCGAGCCCGCGCCGCCTGGCTGCGCTCGTTGCCGACGTCGCCACCGCGACCGACGAGGTTCACGAGGTCAAGCGCGGCCCCGCGGCCAACATCGCCTTCGATGCCGACGGTAACGCCACCAAGGCCGCCCAGGGCTTCGCCCGCAAGTGCGGTGTGGCTGCCGAGGACCTGGTCCGCCGCGAGGACACTGACGGTCGCGAGTATGTGTTCGCCGAGAAGAACATTCCCTCCGCACCGGCTACGCCGATTCTGACCGCTCTGTGCGAGAAGACTATTGCCGGCCTGCAGTGGCCCAACTACCGCTCTCAGCGCTGGGGTCACGAGCATGCGACCTTTGTTCGTCCGGTCCGCTGGATCTGCTGCCTTCTGGGCGAGGACGTTGTGCCCGTGTCGTTTGCCGACGTGACGAGTGGCAACACCACGCGTGGTCATCGCGTACTTGGCCCTGGTGACCATGTGGTTGCCAGCCCCGCCGTCTACGAGCAGGTGCTCGAGGACGCCGGCGTGCTTTCTGCCGAGCGTCGCCGTGAGGCCATTCTTGCCGGTATCGCCGAGGTCGAGGCTGCCCGTCCCGGCTGCCATGTCGATACGCCCAAGAAGGTCTTTGAGGAGGTCATTAACCTCTGCGAGTGGCCGACGGTGCTCGTCGGTACCTTCGATGAGGAGTTCCTCAAGGTCCCGCACGAGATTATCTGCGAGTCCATGCTCACCAACCAGCGCTACTTCCCGATCTATGACGGCGAGGGCAAGCTCACGCGTGAGTTCGTGGTCGTTTCCAACAGCAAGCCCGAGAATGCCGAGCGCGTGATTGACGGCAACGAGCGCGTCGTGCGCGCCCGTCTGGACGACGCCAAGTTCTTCTACGAGGAGGACCTGAAGATCTCCCTCGACGAGTTCCGCGAGCGTCTGGCCAAGGTCGCCTTCCAGGAGAAGCTCGGTAGCGTGCTCGCCAAGTCCGAGCGCATTGAGCAACTCGCGCTTGCCATCGCTCGCGAGGCCCATCTGGGCGCCCACCTGGCCGCCGACGCTGCTCGCGCCGCGCACCTGTGCAAGGCCGACCTGGTATCCAACGCCGTTGTCGAGTTCACGAGCCAGCAGGGCGTGATGGGCGGTTATTACGCGACCGCGATGGGGGAGAACGACGAGGTCGCCCACGCCATTCGCGATCACTATCGTCCCCGCTTTGCCGGTGACGAGCTGCCCGAGGGCACCGCTGGCTGCATCGTGGCCTGTGCCGACAAGCTCGATACCATTGCCGGTATCTTTGCCATCGGCGAGCCCCCGACCGGCTCCTCCGACCCCTATGCGCTGCGTCGTGCCGCTATCGGCATCATCAACATCCTGCGCGACCGTCTGCCGATCGACCCCACGTCGCTTATCGACTTCGCCCTCGAGCTCTATGGCGAGCAGGGCATTGAGTTCGACGCCGCCGAGGTCGCCCAGCAGGTTCGTGACTTCTTCCATGGCCGCCTGGTGAGCATGGCCCGCGACGAAAAGATCCCGGCCGATACCGTTGCCGCCGTCTCCGCGGTGCACATCATCGCTCCGTCCGTCTTCTTCGCCCGCTGCGCCGCCCTCGACGAGGCCCGCAAGAACGACGCCGAGACGTTCGACAACCTTGCGACCGCCTATGCTCGCGCCGCGCATATCTCCAAGCCCGAGCTGGGCGTGGAGTACGACCGCAGCCTGATGGGCGAGGTCGAGCTTGCGCTCGCCGACGCCTCCGAGGCTGCTCAGACCGCTGTCGATGCCGCCCTTGCTACCGAGGATTATCCGGCCGCATTTGCTGCCCTCGCCGCCCTGCGCGCGCCCATCGACCGTTTCTTCGACGAGGTCATGGTCATGGACAAGGACGAGCAGCTCCGCGATAATCGCCTTAAGCTGCTCAACCGCTTCGAGGCCGTTTTCTCCGGCATCGCCAACATCGGTGAGCTTGCCCGCAAAAAGTAAGCTAGCCTGCGCGTAAGCGCAAAAGGAGCCCCGCATGGATTGCCCGGTCACCGCTCGTCCCACCGTTATCGTTATCTCCGACTCGCTCGGTGATACCGCTTGTGAGGTGGTGCTTGCGGCGTCCGGGCAATTTGATGAAGGGGCTTTTCGCGTTTTGCGCCTGCCTAAGGTGACCTCCGTGGATCAGGTCAAGTCATTTGTGGGGCCGCGCGTCGATGCCGACCATCGCGATATTGCCGTGTTTCACACCATTGTCGATCCGGCGCTTCGCGCCCGCGTGCTCGATTACCTGGGCATGCTGCATATCCGTTCGGTCGACCTGATCGGTCCGACGCTCGCCGTGCTATCGTCGCTCATCGGTGTGCCGCCCAAAGGCGTC
>USIL01000014.1:0-13006 GCA_900554655.1 uncultured Collinsella sp. | reverse complement strand
GGCGCGAGGACTTTGAACGCGATCTGTTCGACGCCGCCGATCGTGCCGCGCGCGATGCCGAGACGGTCTCGATGCACGCCATGATGCAGCGCAACTTTACGACCTCGGGTCTTATCGTCATCACCATGGCCGTGGTGAGTGTGTTCGTGGCGGGCAGCAACGCGTGGTTTGGCATCTCGGCCGGCTCGCTCGTCATGATCTTTACCTATACCTATAACCTCACCATGCGCCTGAACTACGTGAGTTCCATGATGCAGCGCATCAACCGCGCTTTGGGCGATGCGGCCGAGATGACGCGCGTGCTGGACGAGCCACGTTTGGTGGCAGACGACCCGGACGCCCCTGAGCTCAAAGTGACCGAGGGCGCGATTGATTTTGAGCACCTGAGCTTTGCGTACCGTGACGCTGCGGCGGGCGAGAGCGTGTTCGATGACCTGACGCTTCATGTGGCGGCGGGCCAGCGCGTGGGCCTGGTGGGCAAATCGGGCTCGGGTAAGACGACGCTCACCAAGCTGCTGCTGCGCCTGGACGATGTTCAGGGCGGCCGCGTGCTCGTGGACGGTCAGGATGTCTCGCGCTGCACGCAGCAGAGCCTGCGCCGCCAGGTTGCCTACGTGCCGCAGGAGGCGCTGCTGTTCCATCGCTCCATTCGCGAAAACATTGCCTACGGTCGTCCCGACGCCACTGATGAGCAGATTCGCGAGGCCGCGCGCCTGGCCAACGTCCTGGAGTTTATCGACCGCTTGCCCCGTGGCTTTGACACCATGGTGGGCGAGCGCGGCGTCAAGCTCTCGGGCGGCCAGCGTCAGCGCGTGGCTATCGCCCGCGCCATCCTAGCCGACGCGCCGATTCTGGTGCTCGACGAGGCGACCTCTGCTCTCGACAGCGAGTCCGAGGCGCTGGTGCAGGAGGCGCTCGAGAACCTGATGCGCGGCCGCACCTCCATTGTGGTGGCACATCGCCTGTCCACCGTGGCGGCGCTCGACCGCATTGTGGTGCTGGCCGATGGCGAGATTGTCGAGGACGGCACGCATGCGCAGCTTGTCGAGGCGGGTGGCGAGTACGCGAGCCTGTGGAGCCGTCAGACCGGCGCATTCTTGGAGGCGTAAGCGTCTCGGACGTGGGACAATTGTGCCCATAAGTTTATTGTGCCGCTGAGCCGAGGAGTCGTTATGCCACGCGAGACCAATGCCGCCAAGCGCGAGCGCGCCATCGAGGTGTGTGAGCGCCTCAACCGTCGCTATGGTCCGGTCGAGTGCTTTTTGGACCACGAGAATCCCTTCCGCCTGCTGATCGCGGTGCTGCTTTCGGCGCAAACGACCGATGCACAGGTCAACAAGGTGACGCCGCGGCTGTTTGCCCAGTGGTCCACGCCCGAGGCCATGGCCGGGGCGAGCGTGGCTGACGTGGCAGACACTATCAAGTCACTCGGCTTCTACAAGAGCAAAGCCAAGCATGCCGTCGAGGCCGCGCAGATGATCGTCGCCGACTATGGCGGCGAGGTGCCGGCCGACATGAAGGAACTCGTGAAGCTGCCGGGCGTGGGACGCAAGACGGCGAACATCGTGCTCAACGTGGGGTATGGCATCGTGGAGGGCATTGCGGTGGACACGCACGTCAACCGCATTGCGCACCGCCTGATGCTGAGTCCCAAGACGCATGCCAAGGAGCCGCTCAAGACCGAGCAGGATCTGCTCAAGATTTTGCCGCACGAGTATTGGGAGTCGGTCAACCATCAGTGGATCACCTTTGGTCGCGAGATCTGCGATGCCCGCAAGCCCAAGTGTGACGAGTGTCCGCTGGCAGATTTGTGCCCCAGCGTGCGCGTAGCGGGATAGGGCGGAACGCATCTTCGTCTGGCGTTTTTTGCGGGGCTGGGTTTGCCTTTGAGCCGGAGTCCTCTCCATGCGCTACCATGACAGACAATGTATTTGACGTACGACCCGCCGAGCTTGCCCCGGCGGGCTTTTGGCGTTGCGATGCCGGAGGAACAGCATGCTCATTCACCGTATAGCCGCGCAGCTCTACACTGCCGAGGCGCTGCAGACCGTCGAGGCCGGACTCGATGCCGGCGAGGACGTGACGCTGGCCGTGTCGCAGTCGGGCCGCACGCTTATGGCGGCCGCCCAGTTTGCGCGCCGTCCGCGCCCGACGGTCTACATTGTGAGTGGCGAGGATGCGGCCGATCGCGCCGCGCGCAGCCTTGCCGCCTACGTGGGCCTGGCGCACGTGTGCCGTTTTCCCGAGCGCAAGGACTATCCGTGGCGCGAGCAGGCGCCCGACGATGCCGTGGTGGCGCAGCGCTGCGAGGCTCTGGGGCGCATCGTGCGCGGGGACAACTGCATCATGGTTGCCTCGGCCCGCGCGCTGCTGCGCTGCGTGCCGCCGGTCGAGAGCCGCTATTGGGAGTCCACGACCTTTGCGGTGGGCGAGGAGATTCCTTTTGATGAGGTGCCGCAGCGCCTAGTGGGCATGGGCTACACCAATGCCGGCGCCGCCGACGCGCCCGGCCTGTTCCGCGTGCACGGCGACACCGTCGAGGTGTTCCCCGCGCAGGAAAAGGCGCCCGTGCGCATCGAGTTTTTTGGCGACGAGATCGATCGCATCCGCCGCATGGTGAGCTCCACGGGGCAGACCATCGGCAACGAGGATAGCATCGAGATCTTCCCCTGTCGCGAGCTGGCGCTTACCGACGAGGCCGTCCACAACATGCATGTGGCGCTCTACCGCGCCAGCCAGGACGACAGCAAGTTGGCGGCGCTGCTCGAGATGGTGGATGCGCGCATCGTCACGCCTGAGCTCGACCGCTTTTTGCCGGTGATGTACGGCCAGACCGTGAGCCCGCTGTCGCATGTGAGCGGCAAGGCACTCGTGGTGCTGTCCGAGCCGCGCTCGCTGTTCGACGACTGCCTGCGTGCCTACGAGGATATCGAGGCCCGTGCCGGCGAGGCGGGGATTGACCGACTGGATGGCCTGTATGTACGTGCCCAGCAGCTCGATTTTGGTGCCCAGCAGCGCCTGAACTATGTGAGCCTGATTCGCGCGGGCGGTGCGGTTACGGCAGAGCTTAAGATTGAGCAGCCGGCCATCGCGGGCTCGGACAACCGTTTTATGACGCGCATTCAGGAAGTCGTGGGCAAGCGCTATGCCTGCGTATTTGCCATCCCCGATCGCGGTGCGCGCGAGTCGATGGAGCTCACCTTTGGCGACGAGGGCATTACCTTTGAGGAGTCGCTGACGGCCGCGCCCGAAAATGCCGGCGTCATTGGCGAGCGCGTACGCGTGGCAGCGGCGGATTCCGCCGACCGTGCCGCACGCCAGGAGGCCCATGCTTCCATTCGCGAGCGTAAGGCCGACGCGCTCAACGCCCGCTCGCTTGAGGCGGGTGCCGACCAGGCTGCCGCCGGCGCCGCCGTGCCCACTATTTCGCGCGGACGTGTGACCTTTGTCGATGCCGCCTTGCCGCAGGGCGTAGTGGTGCCCGATGCCAACCTGGCCGTGTTCTCGATCGCCGATCTCAACGCCCGCATGGACGCCAACCGCGCGCGCAGCCGCCGCAAGGTGGACATTACGCAGATCACGTTCCCGTTTAAGCCGGGCGACTACGTGGTGCACGCCACGCACGGCATCGCGCTCTTTAGCGAGATCGCGCGCCAGGAAGTGGGCGGCAAGGAACGCGACTACTTTTTGCTGGAATATGCCGACGGTGACAAGCTCTACGTGCCGTTGGAGCAGGTCGACCGCATCACGCGCTATGTTGGCCCCGACGGTGACAAGCCGCGTCTGACCAGGCTCAACACCGCCGACTGGACGCGGGCCACCAACAAGGCGCGCAAGAACGCCAAAAAGCTGGCGTTTGACCTGGTCGATCTGTATACGCGCCGCTCTTCGATTACCGGTATCGCCTGCCCACCCGACACGCCCGAGCAGATCGAGATGGAGCAGAGCTTTCCTTACGACGAGACGCGCGACCAGATGGAGGCCATTGCTGACATTAAGGCCGACATGGAGGCGCCCAAGCCCATGGACCGCCTGCTGTGCGGCGATGTGGGCTTTGGCAAGACCGAGGTCGCCCTGCGCGCGGCGTTTAAGTGTGTGGACTCCGGCCGCCAGGTCATGGTGCTCTGCCCCACGACCATTCTGGCCCAGCAGCACTACGAGACGTTCTTTGAGCGCTTTGCCCCGTTTGGCCTTGAGGTCGAGGTGCTCAGCCGCTTCCGTACGCCGGCGCAGCAAAAGCGCGCACTCAAGGCGTTTGCCGAGGGCACGATTGATGTGCTCATCGGCACGCACCGTCTGCTTTCGGCCGACGTGAACCCCAAGAACCTGGGTATGGTGATCATCGACGAAGAGCAGCGCTTTGGTGTGCAGCACAAGGAGCAGCTCAAAAACCTGCGCGAGCAAATCGACGTGCTCACGCTTTCGGCAACGCCTATTCCGCGAACCATGCAGATGGCCACGAGCGGCGTGCGCGACATGAGCCTGATCACCACGCCGCCGACTGGGCGTCGTCCCGTGATCGTGCACGTGGGGGAGTACGACCCCGACGTGGTGAGCGCGGCGATTCGCCTGGAGGTGGGTCGCGGCGGTCAGGTGTATTACGTGTCCAACCGCGTCAAGACCATCGACGATGCCGTGGCGCGCGTGCACGAGGCCGCGCCCGAGGCGCGCGTGGGCGTGGCGCACGGCAAGATGGGCCCGCGCGAGGTCGAGGACGTGATGATCGAGTTCGCGACCAAGAAGATCGACGTGCTTATCGCCACGACCATCGTGGAGAGCGGCATCGACAACGCAACGGCCAACACGCTCATCATTGAGGACTCGCAGCGTCTGGGTCTGGCACAGCTCTACCAGCTTAAGGGCCGCGTGGGCCGCTCGGCCACGCAGGCATACGCGTACTTTATGTTCCCGGGCGAGCTGCCGCTCACCGAGGAGGCCACGGCACGCCTGACCGCGCTTTCCGAGTTCCAGGACCTGGGCAGCGGCATGCGCATCGCCATGCGCGACCTGGAGATCCGCGGCGCCGGTTCGCTTATGGGCGCCGAGCAGCACGGTAACCTGTCGAGCGTGGGCTTTGACCTGTTTACGCAGATGCTGGGACAGGCCGTGGCCGAGGCGCGCGGCGATGACGATGCCGGCGTGGAGGCGGCGAGCGTGGGCATCAACCTGCCGGCCGACTACTTCTTGTCCGAGGAGTACATGCCGGCGGTGGACCAGCGCGTGCTCGTGTACCGCAAGCTCGCGGCGGCCGAGGACCTGGAGAGTATCGACGAGGTGCAGGAGGAGACCGAGGCCGCGAACGGTGAGCTGCCGTTGGCGGGGCTTAACTTGTTCAACCGCGCTCGCATCCGCATTCGCGGCGAGCGCTTGGGGCTCGAGAGCGTCACGCTCAGCGGTGGACGCATTACCTTCCTGGGGGTTGACGTTCCCAAGAAGGTGGCCTTTGAGCTTAAGACCCTCTATGGCGCGGTGAACTTTCCCAAGAGCCGCAAACTATCGGTGCCCTACAAGGCGGGCGCCGGTGCGGGCAGCGGCCTGGGCCGCGGCCTCGACGCCAACGACGGCACCGGCCCCGTGGCAGCGGCGCTCATGCTGCTGCAACAGCTGGGTGCCAGCGATGACGATTAACGGGTCGACGCTGCAAACGCCCCATTTGGGCAATCTGACCCTACCGAAAGGAAAGCATGTTCGGATACATCTACAAGAAAGATGTCGCCATCATCGCAGCTGTCCTCGCCCTTTGTCTGGGCGTGGGCAGCTTCTTCGATTACCAAATCTCGAGTGCGCTGTTCAACATCGGCAGCATGTACGGTCGCTTTGTCGAGGCGGCCGGCGAGCTACCGTTCGAGCTGACGGCGAGCGTCGCGGGCGTTATGCTCGTGCGCGCGGTGCGTTCCGACTCCAAGGCGAGCAAGTGGCTCGCTGCGCTGGGCGTTTTGATCAACGTGGGTCTGGTCGGCTACGAAATTATCGGATCGCTGCGCGTCGGCGGCAAGCTTATTGCGTTTCAGCTGGTTCTGACGTTTGCGTTGGTCATCGCAGCCAACTTCATCGCCTACCGCCTCACGCGCACGACCGAGCCCGACGAGCTTACGCGCTGGGCGTTGATGGTGCTGGCCGTGTGGGTCGCTCAGGCCATCATCCTCAACGTCATTGTTAAGCCGTTATGGTCGCGCCCACGCATGCGCGTGATCGAGGTCACGCCGGGGCTCAATTTTCAGCCGTGGTGGGTGATCGGCAACCCCGACAAGTGGGCCTATATCGCCGCCGGCGTGATCAAGGACGGGTTCAAGTCGTTTGCGAGTGGACACACGGCGCATGCGGCGATCGGCCTTATGCTCGCCGGGCTTCCCGCGGCAGCCTTTAAGGAAAAACCTTCGCGTCGCCGCGTGATCTTTTGGGCGGCGGTTGTTGTTGCAGCGTTCGTCGCCTTTGGGCGCATCGTGATCGGCGCACACTTTTTGAGTGACGTGAGCTGCGGTTTTGCTCTGGTACTGGCACTTGAGTGCCTTGCCGCGCGCATTGCCTATCCCAACGGCGTACAATAGCTCCGTTTGAGTCATCTGGCCGATACCCGGTAAGAGAGGATTGCCATGCTCGCGTTCAACAATGATTATTCCCACGGCGCACATCCGGCAGTACTGCAGGCGCTCGTCGACACCAATATGGAGCCGCAGCCCGGCTACGGTACCGATGCGCACACCGAGCGTGCCAAGCAGCTTATCCGCGAGGCCTGTCAGACCCCCGATGCCGACGTGTTTTTTCTGGTGGGCGGCACGCAGGCCAACGCGACGGTGATTGACATGCTGCTCGCGCCGTACGAGGGCGTCGTTGCTGCCGAGACCGGCCACGTCGCCTGCCACGAGGCGGGCGCCATCGAGTTTGGCGGTCACAAGGTGCTCACCATCCCCGGCTACGAGGGCAAGATGCACGCCGAGGATCTGGAGAACTATATCCAGGTGTTCTACGAAAACGAGAGCTACGAGCACACGGTGTTCCCGGGCGCCGTGTACGTGAGCCTATCGACCGAGTACGGCACGCTGTACTCCAAGGCCGAGCTCGCGGCGATTCACGCAGTGTGCCAGAAGCGCGAGATTCCGCTGTTTGTGGATGGCGCCCGCCTGGCCTATGCGCTGGCGGCCGATGAGTGCGACATTACCCTGCCCGAGCTGGCGCAGCTGTGTGACGTGTTCTACATCGGCGGCACCAAGTGCGGCGCTCTGTGCGGTGAGGCCGTGGTGTTTTGCGGCATGCACGCTCCGGCGCATCCCATTCCGCGCATTAAGCAGCACGGCGCGCTGTTGGCCAAGGGCCGCCTGACGGGCGTGCAGTTTGAGGCGCTCTTTACCGACGGTCTGTATTTCGAGATTGGTCGCCAGGCGATCGAAACCGCGCAGGCGCTTCGTCGCGTACTGCACGAGCGTGGCTACCAGTTCTTTTTGGAGACGCCGACGAACCAGCAGTTTGTGATTCTGCCCAACGAGGACATGGCCCGCATTCGTGAGCATGCCTCGATTGAGTACTGGGAAAAGTACGACGAGGCCCACACGGTGGTGCGCTTTTGCACCAGCTGGGCCACGACGCAGGAGGATATCGACGCGTTGGCGGCTGTCCTGTAGCCTGATGTAATGACGAGGGGCCGCCTTGCGCTGGGTTTGGCGCAAGGCGGCCTTTGTTTTTGAGGGAGAAGGGTTGTATGACCGAGATGTCCGAGCCGACGATTCGCCTGGCGACGCCCGAAGACGCGCCGGCGTTGCTTGCCATCTATGAGCCGTATGTGCGCGAGACGGCGATTACCTGCGAATACGCGGTGCCGAGCGTTGAGGAGTTCGCCGGGCGTATTGAGCGTACGCTCAAGCGCTATCCGTATCTGGTGATGGAGTTGGACGGGCGTCCGGTAGGCTATGCCTATGTGAGTCCGCTTAACAGCCGCGAGGCCTACGACTGGTCGGTCGAGACGTCGATCTACCTGGCACGCGATGTGCACCATGGCGGGCTGGGTCGCAAGCTGCACGACGCGCTCAAGCAATGCCTGGTCGCGATGGGCATCACCAACATGTGCGCGCTCATTGCCGTGCCGCACGATAAGGACGACGAGTATCTGACGCACAACAGTCAGGATTTCCATGCCCATATGGGGTATCGCCTGGTGGGCGCCTTCGACCGCTGCGCCCAAAAGTTCGGCCGCTGGTACGACATGTGCTGGATGGAGCTGGTCCTGGCCGAGCGCACACCCAATCAACCCAAACCAACCTGGTTCCCCGACCTTCCCAAACCTACCATTTAGGGACAGGTTTATTTTGGCAGGTTTTATCTGGGCAAACGTTAAAAGCCGCCGCGAAGGATACGAATACCTTCGCGGCGGCTTTTATGTTGGAGCGTCCGTTTGATTGGTTGACCTGCGGGTTTAACAAAACCCCAGATAAAACCGACCAAAATAAACCTGTCCCTTTTTGGTAGGTTAGCCGATGGGTTCGGTGTATTTGGCGCGGTCGGTTCGTTGGATGCGCTTGGAGATGTGGAGCGGGCGACCGTCGGTGTCGTAGACGTAGTCGGTGATCAGGATTAGCGCCTGGCCGCGCTCGACGTTGAGCAGGAACGCCTCGTTTTGCGAGGCGTAACACACCTCAAAGGTCTTGTGTCCCTGGGCCGGCGCGCGGTGGAACTCCTGGCGCAGCGTCGCGTAGAGCGAACCGTTGATATCGCGATCGATGAGCGCCCCAAAGCTCGGCGGCAGATAGGTGGTCTCCAGGCACAGCGGGGCATCGTCCAGATAGCGTAGGCGCACGAGCTTGACGAGCTTGCTGCCCACAGCGGCGTCGAAGAACTTGGCCACACTGCCCGCCGCCTTGGCAAAGCCCGAGTCCACCGTGCGCGTGGTGGGCTTCATGCCCTGGCCTTCGACCTGCTTGGTATAGCTCGAAAACACCAGGTTGTTTTCGTGCACCTCGGGCGTGTCGGCCACAAAGGCGCCGCGCCCGCGCTCGGTGCGCACCAGGCCCTCATCGACCAGCACCTTCAGTGCATGGCGCACGGTGCTGCGTGACAGACCAGACTCGTTCATAAGCTCCATCTCGGACGGAAGCTTGTCTCCGCGTGCGTAAGTGCCGGCGGCGATGCGGTCGCGCAGCGTGCCAGCCAAGCACTCATATTGGGCCAAGTTCTTTTTCGGCGAAGTGCTCATGCGACCAACCTGTACCTAACTTGTATGCTTACCGAACCAAGCATGTATCCAACATGACAACAAAACCGCTGGTAACTGAATACCGAGAATCATGCCAGCAAATTTTTCTAAGACAAATATAGCATACAACTAGTCGACATCGTCAAAACATGTATGTAACTTGTATGCCGTCGACAGCATCAAAAGAGAAGAAAGGCTGATGCACGATGACTACTCAGGAACAGGTTAAGGACGTCGTCTCCCAGGTTTTGGCTGACAAGGCAGACAAGGGCGGCATCAAGCGCGTCGTGTGGATCGGCGCCGGCGGATCCAACGGCGGCAACTATCCTGCCCAGTACTTTATGGAGCACGAGGCCACGCAGGTCGTGAGCTCCAGCTACACCAGCAACGAGTTCGTGCACGCCACGCCTGCCTACGTCAACGAGAACACCCTGGCCGTCGTCGTCTCCATGCGCGGCACCAAGGAGACCATCGTTGCCGCCCAGGTCGCCAAGGATCACGGCGCCAGCACCATCGCCATCTACGTTGACGAGTCCGGCCTCACCGAGGTCTGCGATTACAAGATCCAGTACGACAGCCTTGCCGTCGACGAGTCTTGCATGGGCCGCACCAACTCCGCCGTCGTGACCATGATCGCCATGGAGCTCACGCAGCAGACCGAGGGCTATGCCGAGTACGAGACCGCCATGGCCGCCTTTGACCTGATCGATCCCATCTACCGCAAGGCCGTCGAGTACACCCGTCCGCTCGCTGCCAAGTGGGCCGAGCAGAACGCCGACAAGCCCTGCATCAACGTCATGGCTCAGGGCCCGCTCTTTGGTGCCGCCTACGTCTTTAGCATCTGCAACGTGCAGGAGATGCTGCAGATCGACTCCTGCACCATCAACACCTGCGACTTCTTCCACGGCCCCTTTGAGATTCTGGACAAGCGCACCTCGCTGTTCCAGCTCATCAGCGTCGGCCGCAGCCGCTGCAACGACGAGCGTGGCATCCGCTTCGTCAACCAGTACGGTGGCGAGCGCGTCTATCAGCTCGATGCCAAGGAGCTCGGCCTCAACGACATCAAGGACAGCGTGAGCGAGTACTTCAACCACCTGATCTTCGCCCCGATCCTCAACAACGTCTACATGCGTGCGCTTTCCGCTGTCACCCACAAGGACTACCTAACGCGCCGCTACATGTGGAAACTCGATTACTAGGGATAGAGCAACCTAACAACTCAATGTCCTCATAAGTTGCGGTGGAATAGTTCCTGTTTAGGGGCTTGAAGCCTCTATTCAGGAACTATTTCACCGCAACTGAATCCAGGGCGGCACTTGGGGACGTTCCTTTTGTGCCGGCACTTGGGGACACTCCTGGGAATCATTTCCCGTTCGCCGATTTCGGTCTTGATAAATGTATATAACGACTATAACGTAGTGTGAAACATATTGGAAACAATACCGAGGAGGCTGCGTTGAAGAAAAGCAATCTGGGCTATGTGCTGGTGCTGGTCGCCGCGCTTATGTGGGGCAGCATCGGAATCTTTGTAAACGGCATCTCGGCCATGGGCGTTTCGTCCCAGAGCATGGCTGCCTTTCGCTTGTTGGTCGGAGCGCTTATCTTGGCGCCGGTCCTGATGTTTATGGGCTGCCGTCCGGGTGAGGGGTCTACCGTGGCTCAGGGTCCGCTGGCCCTGTTCAAGGCAAGCCCCAAAGAGCTCGTCCCCTGCGCGCTTGTCGGTATCGTCGGTCTGGCCGCCGCCAACACCTGCTATTACGAGTGCATGGGCGAGGTCGGCATGTCCACGGCCTCGGTGCTGCTCTACACCTCGCCGGTGTTTGGTGTCATGCTCGGCCGCGTACTTTATCGCGAGGACGTGACCCCCAACAAGCTCGTTGCCATTGTCTTTAACATCGTTGGCTGCGTGCTTGCAGTGACCAATGGCGACCTTTCCGGTTTCCATTTTTCGGTTTGGGGCGTCACGTCGGGCGTGATTGCAGGCCTTTGTGGTGCGTCGCTCGCGGTGTTTAGCCGGATAGCAACCAAGACGGTCCACCCGCTGGCTGTCCCGTTTTGGGGCTTTGTTTTTGGCGGTGCGGTTATGGCGGCTATCGCGGCTCCGTGGCCGGATGTCGCCGCGGCAATGTCGCCACAGCTGCTGCTGCTGTTCCTTGGCTTTGGACTCATCCCCACAGCCGTGGCTTACATCTTATATATGCAGGGTCTGTCCATGGGGCTCGAGACGTCGAAAGTTCCCGTCGTAATGTCTTTCGAGACGGTCGTCACCGTACTGGTGGGCATTGGTGTCTATGCCGAGCCCGCCGGCGCGATCAAGGTTCTGGGCATTGTGCTGGTGCTCGCGTCCATCCTGATTATGAACACCGACTTCTCCAAGCTGCGCAACAGTGTGTTTGTCGGTCATGTCGTTGAGAGCATGACCTTTAAGCCCAATGCGTGGTGGACCGAAAAATCTCAGGACATGGATCTGTTTAAGGAGCGCACCGGCATCGCGCTGGAGCCCACCGTGCAGGAAAGCCCCTGGTACTTCGTACGATAGAGGATTGCGCGCAGGGTCTGACCTGGGGTTATCCAGCCAGCGCCGGCCTACCCGGCCCCAACGTTTCAAGTGCGTTAAACCCGTCAACGGTCGATTTTCACCCGCGAACGGTCTTTATACTAATTAGCAATATAAGCAACGTATAAGACGTTATAATGACCATAACGAAAAGGAGGAGGCAAGATGAATCAGATCATTCTCGCATCTCATGGCGGCCTGGCCGCAGGCGCCAAAGACACGCTCGAGATGGTTCTCGGCGACGTGTCGAACGTCCACGTCGTGTCGCTTGCTCGTGACGACAAGGAGCCCATCACCAATAAGGTGGACGCCATGATCGCCACGTTCAACGCGGACGACACCGTCTATGTGCTGACCGATATGCTCGGCAGCTCGGTCAACAACAACATGGTCGAGCTTTCCAAGAACGGCACGAAGTTCACGGTTGTCAGCGGTTTCAACATCCCGCTGGCGCTCACGCTCGCTATGAGCCCCGTCCCCGTCAAGGGCGCCGAGCTCGCGGCCCTCATCAACGAGGCGCGCACCGGTCTGACCAACCCCAACGCACCGGTCGAGGCTGCCGCGGCTCCCGCCAAGAAGGCCAAGGCGTCCCGTCACAGCTCCGGTCCCGCCAAGATCGTCCTTGCACGTCTTGACTACCGTCTGCTGCACGGCCAGGTCGTCTTTACCTGGACCACCAAGGTTCAGGCCGAGCGCATCATCGTCGTCGACAACGCTGCCGCCAACGATGACATCAAGAAGGGCGCTCTTAAGCTGGCCAAGCCCCAGGGCGTGCGCCTGAACGTCTTCACCGTCGAGCGTGCCCTCGCCAAGATGGACAAGCTCAACACCCTCGGCGAGCGCGTCATGTTCGTCTTTGGCAACACTGCCGAGATGCTGCAGTTCTGCAAGGGCTACAAGCTCGACGCCATCAACCTGGGCGCCACCGCCAACCACGACGGTGCCGATCAGGTCGGCGGCAAGGACAGCTCCGTCTTCCTCGACGCCACCCAGAAGGCCGACGTCAATCAGCTGCTCGACATGGGCATCAAGCTCTATGTTCAGCAGACCCCTACGTATCAGAGCGTCGACATCGACGCCAAGCTGTAATCAACCAGGCTTTTGCCTGACTGAAAGGAGAAGGGTATGAATACGTTCATCAGTGCGGTGCTCGTCGGCCTCGTCGGCGTGTTCTGCATGTGGGACTCCCGCCTGCTCGGTCGTCTTAACTTCGAGCAGCCCCTCGTTGGCGCTACGCTCGTCGGTCTGCTGTTGGGCGATGTACC
>USIL01000013.1:0-13021 GCA_900554655.1 uncultured Collinsella sp. | reverse complement strand
GTGCCTTTTTCATGCCACTTGTTTGCTCTGGACGTCGCTCGCCGGCATTGCCAAAACATCGGCGTCCCCAATGGCTACCGCGTGTCTATTAATTTTTCGAGCTTGTGCTGCGCTGCTGGTCGCTGGCGTATATCCTGTTAAGTCGTCAGCATACGATTCAACAGGGAAGGCAGATTATGCATTCTCCCCATCAACGCGACGCGCATCCACAGCCGATATGCAGCCGTCGCATCTTTTTGGGTAGCGCTCTCGCTGCGAGCGCTTCTGTCGTCGCCGGCGCACTTGCCGGTTGCCAGCGTCCCTCCACGCTGGAAGTAGTTCAGCCCACGACGGGCGGCGGTCGCGACGACCTGTCCGATTCCGTGATCGGCAAGGACAAGATCCGTATCGGCATGGAGGCGGCCTACGCCCCGTACAACTGGCAGGTCTCCGAAGCCAGCGAGTACACCATCCCCATCGACAACGTGCAGGGCGCCTATGCCGATGGTTACGACGTGCAGATCGCCAAGATCGTCTGCAAGGCCCTCGGCGGCGAGCCCGTTGCCGTCAAACAGAGCTTCTCGGGCCTTATCGACTCGCTCAACAACGGCCAGATCGACCTCATCATCGCCGGTATGAGCGCCACGCCCGAGCGCGAGGAGTCTGTCGGCTTTTCCGACCCGTACTTTATCGGTTACTTTGGCCTGTTCGTAAAAGAGGGCTCGCCCTACCAGAATGCGACCAAGCTCAGCGACTTTAGCGGCGCAACGGTCCTCGGCCAAAAGGACACCATGCTCGATACCGTCATCGACGAGATTCCGGGCGTTGTCCACAAGAACCCGGTCGATTCGGTTCCCACGGTGTTTTCGAACCTGCTGCAGGGCACGTGCGACGCCGTGACCTATAACACCGAGAACGAGAAGGGCTATATGGCCCAAAACCCGGGCATCGTCCCCATTCATTTTGCCGAGGGCGAGGGCTTTAAGCAGGAGGTCGCGGCAAACGTCGGCTGCCGCAAGGGCTCGGACAAGCTCCTTAAGCTCATCGACAAGACACTCAAGGGCATTAGCCAAGAGGAGCGCGACCAAATGTGGGACGCGTGCCTCGACCGCCAGCCGGCATAGGGAGGCAGCATGAAAACCATCAATCGTCTGGCCTCCTTTATCAAGGCCGACCACCGTTATGTATACCTGGGCACGAGCGTCATCGCGGCGCTCGGCCTGGCGTTTAGCCAGCGCAACCCCACGCCGATGAGTTTCTTGGCGCCTACGGGCGTGTTCCAAGACTGCCTCTGGGCAATCCTTTGGGCCTGGCTCGTCGTGTCGGCGGCGGCGCTGGTCACCAAGCTCATGCACTGGAACGACTATCGCGAAAAGTCGCCGTTCGCATCCGAGCGCTGCCGTCGTGGCGCACGCCTGGGCAGCTACGTCGTGGTCGCCATCGCGGCAGTTTTCTTTATCGACCGCTGCGTCATGTCGTTTATCGACCTGGTGCAGGTGAGCATTGTCTCGGATTCCAACCCCAGCGACTTTTTGTCGAGCCTGGTCTACATGACCTACAAGAGCGGGGACTTCTTCATTCGCGGTATCGAGATCACCATCGCGCTTGCCACCTTCGGCACCGTCATCGCATTCTTCCTGGCGCTGCTCTTTGTGTTCCTGCGTATTCAGACGTTCGACCGCGTGGATAACGACCTGGTGCGCTTCTTCAAGAGCATCGGCCGCGGCTTTGCGACCGTCTACTCCACCATCGTGCGCGGCACGCCCATGATGGTCCAGGGCCTGCTCATCTATTACGCGGGCTTCACCGTTTTGCGCGGCATGGGCTTCGAGACCGCCCAGGCCAACCAGATCTGGAGCACCTTCACCGCCGGCCTCGTCACCATCTCGCTCAACTCCACCGCCTACATGATGGAGGTCCTGCGCGGCGGCATCGAGTCCATCGATCCCGGCCAGGCCGAGGCAGCACGCTCGCTGGGCCTGTCGCAGTGGCAAGCTATGCGCAAAGTCGTGTTCCCCCAGGGCATTAAAAACGCGATTCCGGCGCTCACCAACGAGCTCATCATCAACATCAAGGATTCGTCGGTGCTCTCGGTCATCGGCGTGTTTGACCTCATGTACGCCACCACCACCGTCGCCGGCGTGTACTACCGCCAGATGGAGGTCTACTGCGTGGCGCTCGTGGTCTACCTGATCCTGACGCTCGTGGCGAGCCGCCTGCTCGAGGCCTTTGGCAAAAAGCTCGGCGCCGAGGCTCCGGTCACGCTGCCCAGCTCCAACTAGGCTCAAGACGAGGAGAATCATCATGGCAGATACCGCCACTACCGGCGCTGCGGCCGCGCAAACCAAAGAGCCGCTCATCCGCGTTGAGGGCCTGCGCAAGAGCTTTGGCTCGCTCGAGGTGCTCAAGGGCATCGACCTGGCCGTTAGCCCCGGCGAGGTCGTCACCATCATCGGCGCCTCGGGCTCGGGTAAGTCGACGCTGCTGCGTTGCCTCAACCTGCTCGAGACTCCGGACACGGGTCACATCTGGTTCCACGGCCAGGATCTCACGGCCGAGCGCTGCAACATCAACAAGCTGCGCGAGGACATCGGCATGGTGTTCCAGGGCTTCAACCTGTTCAACAACATGGATGTGCTCGACAACTGCACGCTCGCGCCCGTCACGCTCAAAAAGATGGGCAAAGATCAGGCCGAACAGGTCGCGATGGAGCATCTGGCGAGCGTGGGACTCGAAAAATTCGCCCATGCCGCGGTTGGTCGCCTGTCCGGTGGCCAAAAGCAGCGCGTTGCCATCGCCCGCGCCCTGTGCATGAACCCGCAGATCATGCTGTTTGACGAGCCTACCTCTGCGCTCGATCCCGAGATCGTGGGCGAGGTGCTCGACGTTATGCGCAAGCTCGCCGCCGACGGCATGACCATGGTCGTCGTTACCCACGAGATGGCCTTCGCGCGTACCGTGTCCGACCGCGTGGTCTTTATGGACCAGGGCGTGGTGCTCGAGGACGCCGCGCCGGCTGAGCTCTTTGGCAATCCTAAGCACCAGCGCACCCGCGAGTTCCTCTCGCGTTATCTCAACGACAAATAATGCAAGCGAACGTGGCAAAGGGACCGCCTCTTTGCCACGTTGTTTTTGGAGGAAGGCATGGCCGAGGTTTGGCGCTTCTTTGCGCACGAGGATGATTTTGCCGATATCGACGAGGTCGGCGCGTGCGAGCGCCTGGGCCGCGTGCTGTCGTTTCCGACGATTTCGAGCATGGATGCCCAGACGGTGGACTGGCAGGCGTTTGCCGACCTGCGCGCCTATATGCAGCAGGCCTGGCCGCGCGTGTTTGCGGCGGGCGAGGTCGAGCTCATCGACCATTCGCTGCTCGTGACGCTTGCCGGCATCGACCCCGCCCTCAAGCCGGTCATGCTCATGGGCCACATGGACGTGGTTCCCGTGGTGCCGGGCACCGAGACAGACTGGACGCACAATCCCTTTAGCGGGCACGTGGACGACACCTATATTTGGGGTCGCGGCGCCATCGATATGAAAGACCAGGTCGCAGGCATCCTGGAGGCCGTTGAGTATGCGCTGGCGCACGGCTGGCAACACGAACGAACCCTGCTGCTGGCCTTTGGCCAGGATGAGGAGACCACGCAGTGCGGCGCGGGTGCCATTGGCCGCGTGCTCGAGGAGCGCGGCGTTGAGCTTGAGTACCTGATTGACGAGGGTGACTATCGTATCGTTGAGGCTGCCGAGTACGGCGCAGGCGAGGGTTGGCTTATGCATGCCGATCTTGCCGAGAAGGGCTATGCCGATATCGTGCTCAGGACGAAGAGCGAGGGCGGGCATTCTTCCAACCCTTACGGTGGCACGTCGCTCGAAGTGCTCAGCCGCGCTATTGCCGCGATTTGCGATATCGAGTGGCCGGCGCGTGTGACCGATCTGCTTGCCGCGCAGCTCGTCGAGCTGGGGCTTTATACCGCAGACGAGATTGCTGCCAGCAAGGATGCCATCGTGCGCGACTGCCTTGCCAGCAAAAAGCTGTACCCGCTTGTGACCACCACCTGTGCGCCCACGCAAATCGAGGGCGGCAGTACCGGTGCCAACGTAATGCCGCAAGATATGTGGGTCAATATCAACTTCCGCATGCTCGAGGGTACGAGCGTGGCCGATGTCGTGGCCTGCTGCCGCGAGGCCGTTGCCACCGCTGGGCTCGCCGGCCGAGTCGAGGTCGAGCTGGGCCTCGGCAGCTCCGAGCCCTCGCCGTCCCCGCGCGTGGGCGGTCCGGGGCTCGAGGCCGTCCGCGCCATCGCCGCCCGCTATTTCCGTGATCCATTGGGGACAGAGGAAAACGGATCATTCGAGCCAGTGGCAATTGTGCCCTCGACCGTGATCGGTGCGACCGATGCCGCCAACTACCAGCGCATTTGCCACGAGTGCATCCGCTTCTCCGCCTTTGTGGTCGACGATGACGAATGCGACCGCGGCGTCCACGGCACCAACGAGCGCGTCACCCGTCGCGCCTACCTCCAAGGCATCCGCTTTCTCATCGCCCTGCTCCACACGCTCTAGAATGCGACAAAGGGGCTGAGCCGATTTCATCGGTAATGAGACGAAAACTGTTATATAAAAAGCTAAAATATCTTGAGAGACATATGCTGGGGTTGGTATTCCTTGAACGACTGCGGGCATGTGCCAGACTGCTTCGGCCCCCGGGGAGCGCCCGGGCGGGTCGCCGTGTGACTGGGGAGGAAATTATGCAGGAGCTCAGAGAGACGACGTCTCGACTCGTGAATATTGCTACCGGGGGGGGTGTCTAAGCAGGGAACTTCCTGGTGAACACCGGCCGCGCGAGCGGTGGTCCGTCATGTCTTATGGCCGTCGTCGTGGGCTGCGCCCGGCCTCGCCATATGCGATTGTTCTGGCCCTCGCCGTCGCGCTGACGGCGAGCTTCTTCCTGCCGCTTCGTGCCGAGGCGGCGATCTCCGACCACACGGTTCCGACGACCTCGCCCTCGGGGACGACGATCAACCTGTTTGATTACTGGGTGAATCCCGATGACCATCTGTCGGTTTCCGGCAGCGGCGGCGTCAACGCAGGCCACAAGTTCCAGTTTAACGACGGCAAGGGTGGTGGGGCGCTCAACCAATGGACGGGCGGCACGAGCCCGCGGCCCGGCATCGTCAACAACACGCTTTCAGACGGCTACCCGAAGCTTTCCGAAGCCTTGGGCGACGAGTCCCTCCGCTACCTGTTCGATTCCTCTGCCCAGACCGGCAAGACGTCCCATTTTGGCGTGACGGGCCTCCTCAAGGTTCAGGGCGGCTACTACGTCTATGACAGCTCCGAAAACTACGCAGCCTACAACGCTGACAAGAATGCCTTCGACATCTATAACACCTGGGGCATTGACAAAGTGGGCGATTCGTCCCACCAGGGTCAGTTCTTCCCGTTCGACGCGGCAGACAAGGTGTTCAAAGAGGAAAACGGCCAGCTCGTCCAAACCGGCATCAAGGCAGACAACACCGGTGATTCGCGCTACAACGGCGGCAAACCCGTCAACCACCACTTCGGTCTCTCAATGTCCACGCGATTCGTGCAGCCCAAGGGCGGCCTGACGAACAATAATAATGACATGAATAATGACATGACCTTCGAGTTCGCCGGCGATGATGACGTCTGGGTGTTCATCGATGATGTCCTCGTGGGTGATATCGGCGGTATTCACAACCGCGCGAGTCTGAGCATCAACTTTCATACGGGCGACATTAAGGTAAACGACAAATACAACGGCACGCTGAAGAGCAAGTACCAAGAGGCGAATAAGGACATTTCGGGATTTGCCGACAACACCTTCGCCGACGACACCAACCACACCCTCAAGTTCTTCTACCTGGAGCGCGGCGCCACCGACTCCAACATGAGGCTCAAGTTCAACCTCGTGACGGTGCCCGAGTCCGACATCATCAAGTTCGACCAGGACGGCAAGTTCGTACAGGGTGCCGAGTTCGCGCTGTACAAAACAGACGGGAAATTTACAGATACGACCAATAACGAGAACGCGCTTCTCGGCTCTGGCACCACGGACGAGGCCGGCCACCTAACGCTCACGAACGACGATGACAACGGCGTCATCAACTTCGACGATCTCTACAACAAGAATCACGACAACAAGTACTACCTCCTGAAGGAGACGCACGTGCCCGAGGGATACCGCTCGAGTCTCACGGCGACGGGCGGCAGCATGCAGCTCGAGTACGTGCCCGC
This sequence comes from uncultured Collinsella sp., assembly GCA_900554655.1. Taxonomy (GTDB): domain Bacteria; phylum Actinomycetota; class Coriobacteriia; order Coriobacteriales; family Coriobacteriaceae; genus Collinsella. The sequence continues at coordinate 6,787 of USIL01000013.1, read as the reverse complement.
GAGCGCTGAGAACGGCGCGGGCGGCGTCATCATCAACCGCGGCGGTATGGATGCGGGCAGCGTCGTGTGGAAGACCGGTGCGTTCGCCGCCGCGAAGGAGACCATCACCGCGCCGTTGACCGTGTACAAGGCAAATAATGACCTGACGAAGTCCGACAAGACCGTCAATCTGGACTCCGGCATACTGTTCGCTGTGGTGCTCAAGCGCGACAAAAGCCCAGACGCAGGTATCAAAGATCCGAGCAATTGGTACGCCGTGTCGGGCGACCCATCGACGGGAGCGGGATACACCCTCGCCAAGGAGCCGGGCATGACCGGTGCTATCGAGGCGGCGAAGAAGGACCTGCACGCCTTCACGCTCAACACAAGCGGCCAGTACCAGGTAGAGATTCAAAATCTGCCCGGTGACATCTCCAAGTACTACTACCTGCTGAGCGGTGATGCCCGCAAGGATGCCGAGTACACGGTGGCCATCTACCACACAACGGCGAGCTCGATCGGCGACGCGACGCCCGAGAACACCGTCCACGTGTACAGCGACGACATCGCAGACGGCACGAACTTCAAGCGACAGTTCGCCACGCGCTTGCTCGTCACGAACATCCAGAATCGCCTGTTCGTGCAGAAGACCGATACCGAGGGCAACCCCGTAGACGGCGCGAAGTTCGGCCTGTACACGGCCGATCAGGTGACAACAGACGCGAACGGCAAGGTCGTGCTCAAGGGCGAGCAGACCCCCTACGACACCCTGACGACGGGGTCGGTCGGCAACCCGGTCCCGCTCGAAGGTGCGGGCATATTCCCGAATACAAGCGCCGGTAACATGCCGCTCGTGAATGGAACTTACTTCCTAAAGGAGGTCTCGGCTCCCAAGGGCTTCCTGCTTAACGACACGCTCACCAAGGTGATTGTGGACGATTACGGCGTCCATGCCGATGCTGGTACGGACGATGACGGCGTTTCGACGTTCGTGGGCCCGGGCGCGCTCATGAAGAGTCTGGGCCAGTTTGGCGCAGAGGGCGACATCGACAACACGCTTACGTGGATCAAAGGTACGCGGCAGACCTCGAATGGCGAGACCAATGATAACGGCAACCTGACGTGGACCGATGTCGAACCCGTGGGCGCAGACGACACAGTGCGCCTCAAGTACGGCGCTAACGGACGCATGTACCAGTATGGGCCCACCGAGGAGGGCAAACCCTACCGCCTGGAGACCGAGACGGGCTGGATACGTATGGGTATCACCCAGGACGAGCGGCCCAAGGGGACCACGTCGAAAGGTGCCCGTGCCAATCTGGGCGACATGAACCTGAATGCCCTGTTCACGGGTGCCACCTGTGTGCGCGTGGCTAACAAGCGCGAGGCGAGCCTCGAAGTGACCAAGCATGTCGTGGTGCCGAAGGGACTGACGGGCAATAAGGACGCGAAGTTCACCTTCAAGTTCACCGTGCCCGAGGGGAAGACCTACAAGGCTGCAGTGTTCGAGAAGGCGGGGACTGCGGGCGAGCGGCGGGTCGGCAACGTGTTCAACCTGACGAACGGCTATTCACAAACCATCAAGGCCGACGAGACGATTCGCGTGTACGGTCTTAGCGAGGGCGACGAGTACACGGTGCAGGAGCTGACCGGCGCAGAACAGATGCCCGCGGGCTATAAGCTGACCGGCCGCAAGCAGGGTGCCACGGATCTGAAGGACGCAGGCGATAGCGTCACCGGTAAGATCGCGAAGCAAAATACCGACGGCACGTTGGCCGAAGCCAACAAGCTGGTGTTTACCAACACTTACACGGCGGAAGCCAGCGACAAACTGACCCCACAGGTAACGAAGAAGGTCTCCGGCACCGAGAGCACGGACAAGGAGTTCTCGTTCACGCTGGCTGCCACGTCGGACATGCAGGCGAAGATCGCTGCCGGCGACCTGACGGTGTCGGATGACCTGGCGGGCGACGCGCATGCGGAGTCCCGGGCCACGAAGGGCGCGATCACAGGTAAGGACGGCCAGACGGTCGACTTCTCCGGCATGAAGTTCAACAAGGCCGGTACATACACGTTCACGCTTTCCGAGGCGCACGACGCCGATGACGACGCGGTGGTGGACGGCGTGCAGAACGCCGGCTGGACGATGGACGCCTCCGCTTACACCGCCACGGTGACGGTGGAGGACGTGGACGCCAAGCTGACCGTCACGGGCGTGACGGTGAAGAAGGATGGTGACGCTGAGGCCAAGCCCATCAAGGCTGAGGTCAAGGATGGCAAGGTGAACCTCGCCACCTTTATCAACAGCTATGCTGCGAAGGGTTCCGTGACCCTGGCGGCGAAGAAGCACTTCACGGGCGGTGAGCTCGCAGGGGGCGACTTCTCGTTCGCTCTGTACAAGGGTGACAAGACGGAAGGCACGCCCATTGAGACCGTCGCGAATGACAAGGACGGCAACATTACCTTCCAGGCAATCGGCTACGACACTCCGGGCGATCACGACTACACCATCAAGGAGGTTGCCGGCAACGACTCGACCGTCGTGTACGACGGCAAGACGGTGAACGTGCACGTTAGGGTCACTGATAACAAGAACGGCACGCTAAAGGCGGTCGCCACCTACGGCGGCGATAAGGCCGTGCCGACCTTCACCAACGCGAAGCCGACGGCCGGTGCAACCGTCGAGGCGACGAAGACCCTCACGGGCAAGGCGCTGACGGGCGGCGCGTTCGCCTTCGGCCTGTACGACCAGGCCGGCAACGAGGTCGCCAAGGGCACCAACGACCGGGGCGGCAACGTCAAGCTGGCCGTCGAGAACCTGAACCTGGGCGAGTACGACTACACGCTCAAGGAGGAGAAAGCCGGCCAGACCGTTGACGGCGTGGCCTACGACGCCAAGGAAGTCAAGGTCCACGTCAAGGTAGAGCAGAACCAGGACGATAACAACAAGACGAAGGTGACCGTCACCTATGACGGTACCGCTACGGCTCCCACCTTCAATAACACCTACGACGCAAAGGGTTCCGTAACCCTGACGGCGACCAAGACCATCAAGGTTGCGGACGGCTTCGACCACACGACGAAGCCCACGGACGGCGAGTTCACCTTCGACTTGAAGGACGCTGCCGGCAACGTGCTCGACACCGCGAAGAACGATGCAAACGGCAAGGTCTGCTTCACGCGCGAGTTCCAGCTCTCCGACTTGGACGGCGCCGCGAGCAAGGACTTCACCTACACCATCGTGGAGCAGCCGGGCGCGGAGCCGGGCATGGTCTACGACACCCATGCGCTCGCCTACACGGTGAAGGTCACAGACGGCGGGAACGGAGCACTGAATGCGAAGGCGATCGTGACGAGCACATCCGGCCCGGAGACCTTCACCAACACCTACCAGCCGGCCGCGACCGGTCTGGCCCTCGGTGCGCAGAAGAGCTACGTGAAGAAGGACGACAACACGCCGATCGTACTCAAGGGCGGCGAGTTCACCTTCGATGTGTACGAGGGCAACCTGACGGCTGAGCAGCTTGCCGAGGCCAATCCCGTCCGGACCGCGACCAACGACACGAACGGAAGCGTCGGCTTCGACGCCTTCTCCTACGCGAAGCCGGGCACGCACGAGTACACCATCGTTGAGCGGAAGGGCGATCTGGCCTACGTGACCTACGACGCCGCGGTGCACCATGCCGTGGTGACGGTTGCGGACAATGCCGGCACGCTGCAGGCGAGCGTCGCCTACGACGGTACGGACGCCACGAAGCCCACCTTCACCAACACCTACGAGGCACAGGCGACGGACTCCGGTGCGATCGCCCTCACCAAGAGCGTTAACGTGCACGACGGCAGCTATCAGCTAAAGGCGGGAGACTTCGCCTTCGAGTTGGTGGGGCCCGACGGCATGGTGCTTCAGACCCAGAAGAACGACGCCGACGGCAAGGTTGCCTTCGACAAGCTGACCTTCGACCATGCGGGCACCTTTACCTACACGGTCCGCGAGGTGCAGCCGACGGACGACGCGCCGGGCGTGCCGGGCGTGACCTACACCGGCAAGACGTACACCCTGACCTACGTGGTGAAGGACAACAACGACGGCAAGCTGGTGGTAGAGAGCTCTACGGTGAAACCGAGCGAGGGCACCGAGAACGGCGTCACCCCCAATACCATGACGTTTGCGAACAGCTACCAGCCGGGTCAGACCTCCTACCAGATCTCTGGCACCAAGGTGCTTGAGAATGCCGACCCGGCCACCACGCGGACGCCCGCCGATGGCGAGTTCACATTCGCGCTGATTGACGTGGCCACCGGGCAGGAGATCGACCGGACCACGAACGTGGGTAAAGCGTTTACCTTCAAGGCCATCTCGTACACCGCAACTGGTTCGCATGCGTACCAGGTGAAGGAGGTTGCGGGCCAAGATGGCACCATCACTTACAGCGATGCGGTGCTGGACGTAACGGTGAACGTGACCGATGACGGCAGCGGCCAGCTGACCGCGACGGCGAACAAGACGGCTGCGGATCTGACCTTCACCAACACCTACACGCCGACGGCAACGACGGCGACGATTACCGGAACGAAGGCTCTGACCGGCCGCGACCTGGCCGAGGGTGAGTTCTTCTTCGACCTGAAGGACGCCGACGGTAACGTGGTGCAGACGGTGCAGAACGGCGCCGACGGCACGTTCGGCTTCGCGCCGCTGCAGCTGGACAAGGTGGGGACGTACGTCTACACCGTGTCCGAGCGGGCAGGGGCGACGGCGAACGGCGTCACCTACGACACGACGGTCTTTACCGCGACGGTGACGGTGACGGAGAATGCGGAGACGCACGCGCTGGAGGCGCAGGTTGCCTACAGCAAGGGCGGCAAGGCTGCGGATGCGGTGGCGTTCAGCAACAGTTACGCGCCGGCCGCGACTGAGGTGAAGCTGGGGGCCTCCAAGGTGCTGAGCGGCGAGGACCTGAAGGAAGGGCAGTTCTCCTTCCAGCTGAAGGATGCCGACGGCAAGGTGCTGCAGACCGCAAAGAACGCGGCGGACGGCACGGTGGGCTTCGAGGCGATCTCGTACGACAAGCCCGGAACGTACGCCTACAGCATCTCCGAGGTGGACGACGGTCAGAAGAACGTGACGTACGACGCGGCCGAGCACCGGGTAACGGTGACGGTGACGGACGACGGTGCGGGCCATCTGGTGGCGACGGTAACCTATGACGGCGCCGTGGCGCCGGTGTTCAAGAACACGTACACGCCGCCGACCACCCCGCCGACGGAGCCGCCCACCAATCCGCCGAGCAAGTCACCGGTGCCGAAGGAGGAGAAGCCGGGTCTGCCGTATACGGGCGATACCAGCTTGTCGCCGATGGCCCTGGGTGGCATTGCGGGCGGCGCGGTGGTGCTGATCGCCGCAGGCGTTATCCTGCGGCGCCGGAACCGGTAGCTACGGCGGCCGAGAAGGGCTTTGATTGAGGGCGGGTGGTCGCAGGGCGCGGCCGCTCGCCCTTTTTGGTGAAAGGCTATGTTAACCCGCCGTTTGCACGTCCGGCTCCAGATGGAACTCGTACTCCGGCTCCATCATCTTCTTCCGGATCTTTTCGTAGCGCCCGTCGTCGAGCTGCTCGCGCATGAGCGACGTCCTGTCCCCGACGCGTGCGGCCTCGCGCAGCCATCTGAACCACATCAGGCAGCTGTGGAGCCTGCGGGTCGATACGCCCTTGAACCTCTCGAGGAAGTGGCCGAGCGAACCCTGCGCTTCAGCATCCTCTGGACCGTGTCCCGCTCGTACCCGGTGAGCCTGCCGTGGGTCCTCGGGACCGCCCTCGCGGCGTCCTTCCCGCCCTTTCCGGACATGGCGTCCTCCGATCTCCCGGGGCCGGCCGATCCGGCCCTCAGGGTATCGGATTCCCAAATTTATCCGTATATGTGCGGATGAATGCGGGAGGCGTTCGGATGAAGTTGTATTCAAGGAAAGAGACTGACCCTTTGTCGCATTCCGTGCGGGTTATATGCAGGTATGCCTGCGCACGCTATCATGTATGGGTTAGACCGCAACTATGTACCTCATACGCGAAGGGATGCGCATGTATCTGAAGATCGACATGTTCTAGCTGGGCTTACCCCCGCAGTGGCGCCGCGCGCCCCATCAACTCTGCCGATTTTCGCCTTCACGCACATAAAGGAGTCCCGCCATGCGCGACAAGCTCGAAAAGATCATCAAGGCCTACGAGGAGCTCGAGAAGAAGCTTTCTGACCCGGCCGTCGCCTCCGATATCAAGGAGTTCACGCGTCTCAACAAGGAGTACGCGCACCAGTCCGACCTCATTGCCGCCTCGCGCGAGTACATCGGCGCGCTCGATGACATCGAGGCTGCCAAGGAAATGCTGCACGATACCACCGATGCCGATGAGAAGGAGATGCTCCAGATGGACATCTCCGAAAACGAGGCCAAGCTTCCCCAGCTCGAGGAAGACATCAAGTACATGCTCATTCCGAGCGACCCCAACGACGACAAGAACACCATCGTCGAGATTCGCTCCGCCGCCGGTGGCGATGATCACGCCGGCGATCTGTACAAGATGTATCAGCGCTTTTGCGAGTCGCGTGGCTGGAAGACCACCGTGCTCGATTCCAGCCCCAGCGAGGCCGGCGGCTTTAAGTCCATCGAGTTCAAGGTCGAGGGCGACCGCGTCTACTCCGTTATGAAGTACGAGTCCGGCGTGCACCGTGTCCAGCGCGTCCCCAAGACCGAGTCCCAGGGCCGCATTCAGACCTCCACGGCTACCGTAGCCGTGCTTCCCGAGGCCGAGGAGATCGACGT
>USIL01000012.1:0-13238 GCA_900554655.1 uncultured Collinsella sp. | reverse complement strand
GGGCAGCGGATAGGAAACGCCGCACTCCTCGTAGTTGGAACAGCGGATAAAGCGCTTGCCGCTCTTCTCACTCTTGTGCGCGATCAGGTCGCCATGACGTCCGGCCTCGGCACACACCTTGCACTCGCCCACCTTAAGGTCGGGCTCGTAGTTGGTGGGGCACGTGGGGTTCACGCAGATCTCGAAAGCCTTCTGACGGAACGGCTGGCATTTAATGCGCGGCGCGCCGCACTCGGGGCACACGGCCGCCTCGCCCTCGAGCGGACTCACCTTGACGCCGCTCGGCACCGGATAGGTCACATCGCAGTCGGGCCAGCCCATGCAGCCAATGAAGCTGCCACGGGTCTTGGCGCTCGTCTTCATAACCAGGTCCTTGCCGCACTTGGGGCAAGCTCCCACGCGCGCATCGGCCGTGACGGCGTCGCTGATGGCGTCGCCCAGCTCCTGCGTGTGCTTGAGCAGCTCGTCGAGCACGCCAGCCAGCAGCGCGCGCGAGTGCATCACGACACGCTCTTCGGTATCCTCGCCGCGCTCCACACGGGTCATGTCGCCGTCGAGCTCGCTGGTCATATCGGGGCTCGTGATGCGCGGGGCAAACTGCGACAGCGCATCGATGATGGCGATACCCAGCTGGCTCGGCTCAACGGGATCATTTTTGAGATAGCGCACGGCGTACAGGCGCTCGATGATGCTCGCGCGCGTGGACTTGGTGCCCAGGCCGCGCTTCTCCATCTCCTGCACGAGCTTGCCCTGGCTGTAGCGCGCGGGCGGCTCGGTCTGCTTGGCCTCGAGCTTAATGTCGAATACGTCGACCGTATCGCCCTGCTCAAGCGGCGGCATCTGCTCGTCGCGTTTAAGGCCATACGGGTAGGCCTCGCGGAAACCCGGGGTCACGAGCACATCGCCCGAAGCCACGAACGGCTCACCGTTCACATCGAGCTCGAGCTTGGTGTTCTCGATGGTCGCGGGACCCATGAGCGTCGCCAGGAAGCGGCGGGCGATGAGGTCGTAGAGCTTGCGCTGGCCGCCGTCGAGCGTGGACGGATCGCCCTCGCCCGTGGGATAGATAGGCGGGTGGTCGGTGGTCTCGACTTTGCCGCGCGTAGGCTTCATGGGGCCGGCAAGCACCTTTTTGCATACGGGCGCCAGCGCCGGGTTGATCTTTGCCAGGTCGCTCACCACGGCGCCCAGATCGAGCGTCGCGGGGTACACGGTATTGTCGACACGCGGGTAGCTGATGAGGCCCGCCATGTAGAGGGACTCGGCGATGCGCATGGTACGCGCAGGCGAGATACCCTCGGCTGCGGCGGCAGCCTGCAGCGAGGTGGTCGCAAACGGCGTGGGCGGCTGCTGCTTGCGCGAGCGCTTGGTCACCGCGGCGACGGTTGCCGTCGCGACGCCGTCAACATGGCCGTACGCCGTCTCAGCAGCATCCTTGTCGGTAAAGCGCGCCGTCTTGTGCGCGATCTTAAAGCGATCGTCCTCGGCAGCGCCTTGCGCGGCGCCCATGCCGCGAATCTGCCAATAGTCCTCGGGCACAAACGCCATGCGCTCGCGTTCGCGCTCGACCACCAGGGCAAGCGTCGGCGTCTGCACGCGGCCGGCGGAGCGCACGTTACCAAAGCCGCCAAACTTGGCGAGCGTCAGGTAGCGCGTCAGCACCGCACCCCAAATGAGGTCGATGTGCTGACGGCTCTCGCCGGCGTCGGCCAGGTTCTGGTCGAGCGAGACAAGGTTATCGAAGGCCTGCGTGATCTCGGCCTTGGTAAACGAAGAATACTGGGCGCGGGCGACCGGCAAGTCGGGCGCCACCTCGCGCACCTTGTTGAGGGCGTCCGAACCGATCAGCTCGCCCTCGCGATCGAAGTCCGTGGCAATGATGACGCTGTCGGACTTTTTGGCGAGGTTCTTAAGCGAGCGAATGAGCTCTTTCTCGGCCGGCAGCTTAATGACGGGTGCCCAGGTGAGGTAAGGCAGACTCTCGAGCTTCCAGCCCTTAATGGAGATGCCATCGGCAAGGAACGGCTTACGCTTGGTGTCGTAAGGCGGACGCGCCAGGCCATCGGGCATGTCGGCCGGCAGTATCTCGCCGTCCTCGGTGACCGAATACCAGCCCAGCTTTTTATCGAACAGCACGCTGTCGCAAAAATCGGGCGCAAGGATGTGACCGGCCAGGCCGATGGTCACGCACTCCTCGCCCTTCCACTCAAAACGGTAGATTGCGGTGTTGTACACCTTGTCCTTTTTGGGTTTGCCCGTGGACAGACGCTCGGCAATCTGACGCGCGGCGTCGTTTTTCTCTGCGATGATGAGCTTCAAAAGAGGCTCCTATCTCGTGTCTCTGCGGCTACGCCCGCCCGTATGGCGGCCGATTTACGCCCTTGCTTGTTCGATCTGCCCGATGAGCCAATCGCACCAGGCATCCATGCCCTCGCCCTTGCGCGCGCTCACGGCAAACCGCGGCGCCTGCGGATTGAGGTCATCGAGTGTCCTAGTATACCTATCCATGTCAAAATCGAAAGCCGGGGCCACGTCGACCTTATTGAGCAGCTGCGCGCCGGCGTGCTGGAAGATGCCCGGGTACTTGATGGGCTTGTCGTCGCCCTCGGGCACCGAGAGAATCATGATGGACAGGTTCTCGCCCAGGTCAAAGTCGACCGGGCAGACCAGGTTGCCCACATTTTCGATAAAGATGACGTCGATGTTCTCCAGACCGACGGCCTGGTCGAACGCGTCAACGGCCTCCATGATCATGTTGCCCTCGAGGTGGCACAGGCCGCCCGTGTTGATCTGGATGGCGGGCATGCCAGCTTCCTTCATGGTAATGGCGTCGACATCCGAGGCGATATCGCCCTCGATGACGGCACAGCGCAGGCCGGCCTTGTCGCGCAGGCGCTCGTTGGTGCCCAGAATCGTGGTGGTCTTACCCGAGCCGGGGCTCGACAAGACGTTGATCACATAGGTGTTTGTCTCTTTAAATCGCTGACGCAGTTGATCTGCCAGGCGCTCGTTGCGCGACAGAATCGGCGATGCGATATCAATCGTTTTCTCGGCCATACTTAGCACTCCTTACTTTGGCCCCTTTATACCCCATCACCAGATGGCTAGCGGGCTAATCGTCGGGGGTTTCGATTTCGATACTCGCGATATCGAGCTCGCGGCCGTGCAGTAGGCGCACGCTGGCGCCGCCGCACTGGGGGCAACGGCAATGGAAGCGATCGTGGTCGAAAACCTCGCCGCAGTCCAGACACTCGCTTTGTGGATGGACTTCCTCCACGGCAAGCTCGCAGCCTCGCGTGAGCGGGTCCTCATCGCGAAATGTCTCCCACGCAAAGTCGAGCGCCTCGCGCACAACTTCGGTCATATCCCCGATACGCAGCGTTACCAAAACGGCGCGCGAGGCCCCCGCCCCACGCGCCGCGCGAATCACTGTATCGAGTATGCCGTTGACAATGCCAACCTCGTGCATACCGATTTACTCCTCGTCGTCCTCATCGTCCGAGAACAGGTCCAGACGGCTCACAAACAAGCCCTCCTTGCCCTCGCGCGCGGTAATGACCACGCGGGCAATGGCGAGCGAAATCTCGTAGAGCGAGAGCAGGGCACCATACATGAGGCCCAGCGTAACGGGCGAGCCGTCGGGCGTAATCACAGCCGAGCCCACAAGCAGGCCCACGTACACGTAGCGCCAGGCGCCGCGGAAGGCCGCGTAGGACACGATGTGGAAGACGGACAGGTAGAAGATGATGAGCGGCAGCTCAAACGCCACACCAAAGCCGATCATAAAGAGCAGCTCCATGTTGACGTAGTTCTCCAGGTCGGGCAGCGCGGTTGCGACGGCAGAGGTCTCGCCGATGAGCCACTCAAAGCCCGCCGGGATGATGATGAAGTAGCAAAAGATTGCGCCCAGGAAGAACAGCACCGTCGAGGCGAGCACCGTAGGCACAACCCACTTGCGCTCGTTGGGACGCAGTGCCGGCAGGAAAAATGCCAGAATCTGCCAGATGATCATGGGCGTGCACATGACCACGGCCATCTTGATGGCCAGCGAGAAGCGCAGGCCAAAGCCGCCGAGCGTGGTGGTGATGTAGAACTTACCGTCCGGCACAAAGGAGCGGATGGGGTCTTCCAGGATGTCGAGCACCACGGGCGTGGCGAAATACAGCACGATGGCGGCGGCAAACACCGACACGACCACGATAGTCAGGCGGCGACGGAGCTCTCCCAGGTGATCGAAGAGCGGCATGCGCGCAGGTCCGATAGGCATTACTCATCGCCTCCCTTCGAGGCGTCGGCGGTGGCAGCCTCGGCAACGGCCTCGTCCTCGGCCTCGAGCTCGCGAGCGAGCTGGTCGACGACGGCCTTGCGCTTGCGGGGACGACGGGCGTAGAGGTCAGCCGTCGTGGGCTCTGCCGGCTCGGGCTCGGACTCTGGCTCTGCAGCAGGCTCGGGCTCGACGACAGGCTCGGCGCCCTCGGCCTCGGACTCCTCAGCAGCACCCTCGCCCTCGGCGGCAGCCTCGCTCGCGGCCTTCTCGGCGGCAAGGCGGGCACGGCGCTCGGCAAAGGTCTCCTTCTTTGCGGGCGCAGCCGTCTCGACGGCATCCTCGTCTGCATCGGAATCGTCATCGACGGCAGTCTTCTTGGGCTTGACCGGTGCCGAAGCGGCCTCACTTACCGGATCGATAATCTCGGACTGAACAACGGCCGTCATCTTTTCCTGCGTCTCGCGGAACTGACGGATGGCACGGCCGATCGTGCGGCCCATCTGTGGGAGCTTATCCGGGCCAAACAGCAAAAAGCCGAAGACCACGATGATCGCGAGCTCACCCTCTCCAATACCAAACACACATACCTCCAAGGCTCGATGTGAGTCGAGCCCGCACCGCGCCATTCGGCCGGAACTCGTCTATTCATTCGGTCAAGTATAGCGCCCGGACGCCAAAACGTCCGAGCGCATCACAAACATATGCCAAACGGCACGCCCTTTTGGGAGCAAAGATTATGCAGCGGTGATCGAAATCTCCTGGTCGACACCCAACAGCTGAACCACGCGCATCACCGGGGGCTGCACATTGGTGCAGCTAAAGCGCTTGCCGTGGTCGACCGCGTGGTGCGCGGCGCCCACGAGCACGCCAATGCCCGTCGAATCGATGTAGCTCACCTGGGCAAAATCGAGCTCAACGGCCTCGGTGGGCTGCTCGAGCGCCAAGTCGATGGCGTTGCGCAGGCTATCAGCGTTAGAGATATCGATCTCGCCGGTTACCTTAATGGTGTAGAGCTCTGGCGTGGGGTTGGTGGAAATACCCAAATCCATGTATACGCTCCTTTACGTATCGAAAGTGCGGATAGTACTGGAAGCCGCGCGTTAGGCGCGCTCGGCACGCGCAAGCTCGGCAGCGACGAGCTTGACGGCCAGCACCAGCACATCGAGCGCGGCCTCCAGGTCCTCGACCGTGGGATAGCTCGGCGCGATGCGGATGTTGGTATCGCGCGGATCCTTGCCATAGGGCCAGGTAGCACCGGCCGGCGTGAGCTTAACGCCCAGGTCGGCGCACAGCGCGGCGACCTTTTGGGCCGAGCCCTCGGGACCATCGAAGCTTACAAAGTAGCCGCCGCGGGGATGCGTCCAGGTGGCGCAGCCCGTGCCGCCCAGGCCCTCGGTGAGCTTGCGCTCAACGGCCTCAAAGCGCGGACGCAAAAACTCGGCATGCTTTTTCATGTGCTCCTTGACCGCCTCGATGGTGGGAAGGAAGCGCACGTGACGCAGCTGGTTGAGCTTGTCGGCGCTGATGAGGCCGGCCTTCAGGCGCTTGGAGAACTCGGCGATGACCGCGGGGCTCGCACCGATAAAGCCGATACCGGCGCCCGGGAAGGTGATCTTGGACGTCGAGGCAAATGCCACCACGCGGTCCTCGGTGCCCGCCGCGCGAGCGAGGTCAAAGATGTTTGCGAGCTCGTCGGTCTCGTCGTACAGGTCGTGCACGCAGTAGGCGTTGTCCCAGAAGATGCGGAAATCGGGTGCGGCCGTGGGCATCTCAACCAGGCGGCGCACAGTGTCCTCGCTAAAGGTGATGCCCGTGGGGTTGGAATACTTGGGCACGCACCAGATGCCCTTGATGGAATCGTCGGCGGCGACGAGGCGCTCGACCTCGTCCATGTCGGGGCCGTTGTCGGTCATCGCGACGGGGACGTTCTCGATACCCAGATCGGCGGTGATGCCAAAGTGGCGGTCGTAGCCGGGAACAGGGCACAGAAACTTGACCTTCTTGCCGTCGTGCGCTGCCTCGTAAGCCTCCCAGGGCTCGCTGCCGCACGAGCCACAGCGCCAGAACATACCGGCGATGTCGTGCTCGATCAGCAGGCTCGACGAACCCAGCACGAGCGTCTGCTCGGCGGGGCAACCCAGGAACTCCCCCGCTAGCTTGCGTGCCGAGGGAATGCCCTCAAAGCAGCCGTAGTTGGAACAGTCGACGTTGCCGTCGTGCAGATCGGCATCGGCATTGAGGATATCGAGCATGGGTCGAGAGATGTCCACCTGGGAGGGCGACGGCTTGCCGCGGGCCATGTCGAGCGCCAGGCCCTTGGCCTTGACCTCGGCGACCTCGGCCTTGAGCGCCTCGATGGCGGCATCGAGTTCGGTGGTTTCCATCTTCTGGTAGATCGTCTGCATGGGTGCGACCTTTCACGAAGCGGTACGTTGCAATTCTTCTAAGTATAGACCGCTACCGTCGCAACGTTATGAAGCCGTGATAGATTAAGTCCATCGCAATGAATTACGAATCGCCGCGCATGCCGGCATGAAGCGCCCAAGGAGGCACTATGGAGTACGGATCGTTCCAGGCCGAGGAATTCGGCGACCTTCAGCGCCTGGTCGACGGACTGTTTTACGACCGCCACGCCATCGACCGCCTGGATCTGATCGTACAGGCCGAAATCTTGGACCTGGCACCCGATCTCATGGAAATCGTGAACCTTTTGCCGCCCGGCTATTACGACCGCCAGTCACTTTGCGACCAGCTCAACTCCGCCTTGGCCGCCCACGGCTGGGGCGCCATCTACGGCACCGTGGAATAAACCTAGTCATTGGGGCCTGTGGTCAAAAAATAGCAAATATGAGTACTGTTACTTTTTTAGTAACAGCGATTTTGAATTAAAAAGGCCAGTCTTGGCCTTTTGTGCCCGGTTTTGGAAGGATGCATCGGCATTTTTCGTCCAGCCACGCAATCGTTAATGCACAGACAGAATAGATTTGTACATTATTTTTCGCGCCTAAAATGAAACGCCGTTTGTGACAGTACTCACAAACGGCGTTTTTTGGCCACTGGGGTGTCCGGCAGGTGGCAAGTACCACTCAAAACCGCGTTTTACACGCGCTCGAGCAGGCTCTGGCGTCTGTTTCTACGCGCCTACTCGTTCTTGGGCGCGGGGTGCTTGCAGATCACACTCATGTAGATCATGCCAAGTACGGCCGCGGTGACAGAGCCGGCGAGAATAGCGGCCTTGGCGGCCAGAACCTCAAACTGGGCCGTCGGGAAGGCGAGGCCGCTGATGAGAATCGACATGGTAAAGCCGATACCGCCCAGAATGCCCACGCCGGCAATCATATGCCAGTTGACATTGTGCGGCAGCTCGCAGGCCTTGAGCTTGACCAGGGCGAACGTCATGCCAAAGATGCCGATCGGCTTGCCCAGCAGCATGCCAAAGTACACGCCGAGCGTCACCGGGTCGGTGAGTAGCGTGCTCATGTCCACGCCCACCAGGCGAACCTGTGCGTTGACGAACGCGAAGATCGGCAGGATCACAAAGTTGACCGGCGTGGAGATCAGGCGCTCCATGCGGATGAGCGGCGGGGTCACGCGGTGCATGACGCGCTCGACTTTGGTGGTCGAGACGGTAAAGTCATGCTGGCCCAGGATGTGCGCCTCGTCGTCGTAGCGGTCATCGAGCAGCGGCAAGCACTCGCCCAGCCAATCGGTGAGACTATCAAGCTTAACACCGCACTTGGCCGGGATGGTGAAGGCCAGGATGACGCCAGCAAGCGTAGCGTGCACGCCGCTCTTGAACATGCAGAACCACAACAGCAGGCCCAGTACCGAATACGGGGCAAGGCGATAATGCTGCGTCTTGTTGAGCCACACGAGCGCACAGGTCACAAGCGCGGCGGCGCCCAACCAAAACGGATTGGGGCTCTGACCGTAGAAGATGGCGATGGCGGCGATGGAGATGAGGTCGTCGGCGATGGCGAGCGTCGAGAAGAACACGCGCACGCCGTTGGGCACGCGGTTGCCCAAAAGCGACAGCACGCCCAGCGCAAAGGCAATATCGGTTGCCATGGGAATGGCCCAGCCGTTGTGCGCGCCAGCATGATTAAAGATCAGGTAGATGCAGGCGGGAACGACGACGCCGCCCACGGCCGCCAGCATGGGAAGCATAGCCTGGCGCGGGTTCTTGAGCTCGCCGACCGTCATCTCGTACTTAAGCTCAATGCCCACCAACAAAAAGAAGATCGCCATGAGGAAGTCGTTGACGAAAAGCTCAACGGTAAGACCGGCCGTAAGGTTGCCCAGACCCACATACAGCGGGGTCTCCAAAAAGTGATGGATGGCCTCATAGGCATCGGTATTGGCGCAAATAACGGCGGCGATGGCGGCGAAGACCATGACGGCGGCGGAAATCGTGCCGTTCTCGGCGATGCGCTCCCAGATGTCGTGACGTTCAAAACGCTTGCGCTCACGAACGTTGAACAGCTGCTCGGGTGCTGCCATGGGCGGCTCCTTTCTCGGGAAAGCTCCCGTCTTAAAAAAGCACGGCCCGCCCAAGTGGCGGCGCCGCGCTCTAACGTATTACGCTTGCATCTAGCCTACCCTGCACGACAAGCGCGCAAGCGTGGCCGAAAAGCGGAACCACAGGTTGAACATTATTTGCTCAACGGCACGGGCACGCCTATCCAAGAGACGACGCGGCGCCGTGCACAAAAAACGACCGGAGCGCGGGGCGTCCGCGATCCGGTCGTGGCGTTTGGTCGACTAAACCTAGCAGGCGGCCATGATGGGGGCAGCGACCTGCTTCTTACGGGAGAGGACGCCCGGCATCCAGACGCCGTCGTGCTCGTCGGCAATGCCCAGGCCCTTCTGAGCAGCCTCGGTCTCGCCCTCGAGCAGGACCTGCGAGCCCTCCTCCATGATGTCGGTGATGCACAGGACAATGCCGTCAGCACCCTTCTCGGCGGCGTAGGCGCGCATGGCCTCGCGAATCTCGTCGATCATGCCGAGTGCGCGGGTCTTGTCGACAGTCTCGTACTGGCCGATGAGCAGCTTCTTGCCAGCAGGCTCGAACATCTTGATGTCGTTGCCGACCATCTCGGCTGCGGTGAAGGAGCCGGACGGACGGGTGAGGAAAACCTCCATGCCAAACTTGACCGGGTCGACGCCCACCTGCTCGCCGAGCTTGGCGGCGACGGCGCGGTCGACATCGGTGGTGGTGGGGCTCTTGAGCATGAGCGTGTCGGTCATCATGGCCGAGAGCAGCAGCTTGGCCTGAACGTCGGAAAGCTCAACGCCGAGCACGCCGGCGAGCTTGGTGACGATGGTGCAGCTGGAGCCCCAGGGCAGGCAGATGTAGTGCAGCGGGCCGGCGGTCTCGAAGTCGCCGATGCGGTGATGGTCGACGACGCCAAAGACCGTGGCGTCCTTAAGGCCGGCGACGGACTGGGCAGACTCGTTGTGGTCGGTGAGGACGACGAGCTGACCAGCCTCGACGGACTCGATCACGCGGGGCTCGGCGATGCCGGCGTCGGCGAGCAGCTTGGCGGACTCGGCCGGAAGCTGACCAAGGGCGCAGGCCTCGTAGGTGTTGCCGGCATACTCAACCTGGTTGAGCAGCTGGGACAGGACGACGGCGCTCATGATGGCGTCGTTATCGGGGTTCTGGTGACCAAAGACAAGAACGTTTGCCATGGATATCCTCCACTTGATATGTGTACTTGGACGTAGCTATGGTAGCACGCCGATGCCGAGCCTTCGCAGACGGAAGGGCCACGGCATATTTTGGGGCGCAGGCACGGGGGCCAAGGCTGTCCCTTTTGCACCATGTTGGTGCAATGTAACCTGTCCCCCTTGCACCAGCTATTTACCGGCAGCGCGCAGGGCTACGTAGGCAGCACCGATGATGCCGGCGTCGTTTCCGAGCGAAGCGACCTTAATGGGCGTCTCGCGCGAGGCGGAAAGCGCGTACTGCTTAAAGTGCTCGCGAACCTTGTCGAGGTAGACATCGGCCGAGGCGGAGGCGCCGCCGCCGATGAGGAACATCTCGGGGTCGACCACGTTGGCAATAAGCGCCAGTGCGCGGCCGAGATAGTCGGCCATAGTATCGGCCGCGGCCAGCGCGAGCTTGTCGCCCTCGCGGCAGGCCTGGAACACGTCCTTGGAATCGGAGGGGCCGGTCAGCTCGATGGGCTCGACGCCCGCCTTCTTGCACTCGGCAAGGTAGTTGCTCACCACGCCGGTGGCGCTGGAATACTGCTCCAGGTGGCCATGGCCGCCGCAGCCGCAGGTGCGCTCCTCGGCCGGGTTCAGGCACATGTGGCCAATCTCGCCGCCAGCACCCACAACGCCCGATACCACGTCGCCGTTAACGATAACGCCGCCGCCCACGCCGGTACCAATGGTGACCATCACCACGTTCTGTACGCCCTTGGCAGAGCCGAGCCAGGCCTCGCCCATAGCAGCAGCGTTGGCGTCGTTCTCGTACTTAACGACCGCGTCGGGGCAGTGCTCCTGGATCGCGATCTTGAGCTCGGGCAGGTTGATGGCGATGTTCGCCTTGACCTTGGCATCGCCCGATGCCGGGATGGGGCACGGAACGGCCAGGCCAATGCCCGACACAAAGGCACGCGGAATCTGGGCCTTGGCGACCACCTGGTCGATAGCCTCGGTCACCGCGGCAAAGCCCGCAGCGTCAACGATGGGAGGCGTGGGCACGCTGGCCTTGGCAAGCAGGTTTCCGTCCTCATCGAACAGACCCTCCTTGACCGAGGTGCCGCCGACGTCGATGCCGATGTAATACTGCTTAGGTTCCATGGGAGCCCGCCTTTCTCGTTTAAACATTGCCTGTATGGTACCGCTCCCAAGGCAAAAACCTGCCAAAAAGGACAGGTTTGTTTTGGCAGGTTTTATCTGGGGAAGCGCAGAGTACGAGATTCGGTTCGCTGGGTGTTATATCGGTTCGGCCCCGTCCTCGGACCGATCATTTCTCAACACGACACTACTCAGACGTTTATCATTTAAAACGCTCTAATTTTTCAAGCGGGGCGACTTTTAATTTTATCTTTCTCGAACTTTTCAATAACTCAATAGAGATACTTAGGTGTTGACTATACTTTCTTTTATACTCAACCAAGTTTGAAAGGAGGTTCCATGATTCCCAAATACGAAGCGATAGCTGCAGATATTCGTCGCACTATCGAGGATGGCGCTCTTAAACCGGGCGACAAGCTTCCTACCGTCGTTGAGTTCTGCAAGCTCTATAACGTTTCCAAAATCACCGTCAAACGAGCTATTGAACAAATCACCGAAGAAGGTCTTATTACCAGCCGGCGTGGATCGGGTACCTACGTTAAGGACACGGCGGGGCTTCCCGGCCAGGCGTTTTTCCAGGGCAAAAACGACCGTACCCAGGGTTTTTCGTATGAGCATCGCGGGGAGAAGGTGACCTCGGTGGTCTACGATTTCTCGATCGTTAATCCACCAGCGGACATCGCAGCCCAGCTGGGAATTGCCGAGGATGACTTTGCCTATCACGTCGTGCGCGTGCGTCAGGCCGATGAGAAGCCCATCGTTATCGAGTACACCTACATGCCCCTCGAGCTGATTCCAGGCCTTAAAAAGAAGGACCTGTACGGATCGGTCTACCGCTTCATCCGCGAGCAATGTGGGCTGAAGATTTCGAGCTTCCACCATACCATTCGCGCCGTGGCAGCAACCGAGGAAGAAGCCGAGCGTCTGGACACCAAACTTGGCTCTCCCCTGCTCGAGCTCACCCAGATTGGCTTTTTGGACAGCGGCGCCGCCTTTGAGTATTCGATCTCGCGCAACGTTGGCGATCGCTTTGAGTTGCACAACGTAACGTTGGCATAAGTTTTTGTAGTCACGCGGGCGCTCGTTTTGAGCTGTTTTGTGCAACGCCCGCGCAACATAATGGGGGTATGAATATGTCCGATTTGATTAAACTGACGCCGATCTTCCACGAGAAGATCTGGGGTGGCCGCCAGCTCGAAACCGTATTTGGTTACGACATTCCCGAAGGTCCCATCGGTGAGTGCTGGGCCATCTCGGCCCATCCCAACGGTGACTGCCAGATTGCGGAGGGACCGTACGCCGGCCACACGCTGTCGTGGCTGTGGGCCGAGCACCGCGAGCTCTTTGGCAACTGCGAGGGCAAGGAGTTCCCGCTGCTCATCAAGATTCTGGACGCCAAGGACGACCTTTCGATCCAGATTCATCCCAACGACGAGTACGCCGCCGAGCACGAGAACGGCAGCCTGGGCAAAACCGAGTGCTGGTATGTGCTGGACTGCGAGCCCGGCGCCACAATCATCGTCGGCCAGCGTGCGCATGACCGCGCCGAGGCCGCGCAGATGATCGAGGACGGCCGCTGGGACGACATGCTCAACGTACTACCGATCCACAAGGGCGACTTTTTCCAGATTGATTCCGGTACCGTTCACGCCATCAAGGCCGGCACGCTCATTTTGGAGACGCAGCAGTCGAGCGACGTGACATATCGCCTGTACGACTACGACCGCCCCGGCACCGACGGCAAACTGCGTCCACTGCACATTGAGCAGAGCCTTGATTGCATCGATTTTGACGTTCAGGCTCCGACCGACGGCACGGTGAACGCGCCCGAGGTCGACGGCGTGACCGAGCTCGAGTCCAACCCCTGCTACACCGTCGATCGCGTGCGCGTCGACGGCAGCAAGACTCTCGACCAGCGCTGGCCCTTCATGTGCCTGTCGGTCATCGACGGCGAAGGCACCGTCTGCGGCGACCCCGTCCACAAGGGAAGCCACCTGCTGGCCCCGAACACCGTCAGCTCCATCGACCTCGAAGGCAAGATGGAACTGATCATCAGCCACCTCTAGGTCACAACAACAACCAAAACGAAACAAGGGGCTCCCCCGTTCATCAACGGAGGAGCCCCTACTCGTATCTACATTTCAGCCCACCCGGTTCTCCA
>USIL01000011.1:0-13246 GCA_900554655.1 uncultured Collinsella sp. | reverse complement strand
GCACGCAAAGGAGGCCACTTAATGTGGCCTCCGTCTTGCGCAGGACTGTCCGAGCAGGGAACCTTATATGCCTCCGCCTGGACAGACGTTTCAGTTGTGGCTCAGCAGCTAGCAGCTACTTAATCTTGGTCGTACCCGGCGCCAGGTTGGGGTCGGTCTCGTTGGCCTCGGTCTGGAAGTGCTCGGTGTAGACGTTCTTGCCGTCGCGGAACATCTCGTAGTACTGCATCTTGGCGTAATCCTCGCGCGCCTTGGTGGCGGCTGCTGCGGCGGCGTCGTCACCGGTGACGTTGGAGGAGAGTGCCCAGCGCAGGCTGGCGTCCTCGTAGCCCACGGAGTTGATGGCGGGCAGCGACTCGCGAAGCGTCATGTGCGCTTTCTGGTAGTCGGAAAGCGGGGCGCCGATCAGCTGCATAAGCTGCGTGGACAGGTAGTTGGTGGACAGGTCGTCGACCTCGCTCGTCTGGTCGCAGCCGGCAACGTCGTAGTTGGCCCAGATGATGTAGTCGGTCTGCCACAGGCGCTCTTGATGCGTAGCGTCGTCCTCGCCGGTAAACCACTTGTCATTGAACTTGGACGGGAAGAACGGCTGGTGATCGCCCCAGAACACCACGACTACCTTGCGGTCGAGCTTGCTCAAGGCGTTGAGGAAGTAGCGCAGCGCCTTATCGGACTGCTCGATGCACGAGACATACTCGTCGACATCGGACAGCGTGCCGTCCTCGATGGTCTTGGTGTCCAGGTCGGTCGTGTCGATGTTCAGGTGCATCTGCTTGTCGACCGGCAGCAGGCCCGTATCGTAGCCCGAGTGGTTCTGCATGGTCACGTCGAAGATAAACTGCGGATCGGCGTTCTGGTCGAGCAGCTCAAGAATCTTGTCGTAGGTAGCCTGGTCGGTCACCATGCCGCGCAGGGTGTCGGCTCCCTGGAAATCGTTGATGGACAGGAACTGGTCAAAGCCAAAGTCCTTGTAGACGTTCTCGCGGTTCCAGTTGGTCGCGTGGTTGGGGTGCATGGCCGTGGTGGAATATCCGAGCGACTTGAACTGTTCGGCTAAGTTCCCGGTCGTCTCCATGTTGTAGATGGTGTAGGGGTACACGCCCGAGCCCAGGTTGGCCATGGAGTTGCCGGTCATAAACTCAAACTCGGTATTGGCGGTGCCGCCGCCGTAGGCGCTCACGTAGAGCTTACCGCGGCTGAGGCAGTTGGACAGGTTCTTAAAGTACTGCGGGCCCTCGTAGCCGGCGCGCATGTTCTGGTAGATCGAAAGATCCGAGAAGGTCTCGTTCATGATGGCGATGACCGTGGGCTTCTCGCTATCGAACTGCTCCTTTGCGGCGGTGCGCTCGTCGCTCTTGGCCGCGTCGGACTTGTCGTAGGCCTTGGCGTACTTTTTGAGCGTGGCCTTGGCATCGTCGACGGAGTAGTCGGCGGGTTTGGGCGGCTTGATGGACTGCGCTGCGCTAATGAAAGCGGGCAGGTAGCCCTCGCGCCAGTAGCTCTCGAGCGGGCGCCAGGTGTAGACGGTGATGCCGAGGGTGTTGTAGTAGTCGATGAGCGTGACGTGTGCGGTCACGCCGCCCAGGCACAGCACCGCCACGAGCAGGTTGGTGAGCAGCATGCGCTTGGCGTTGGCGGCGCCCTTCTGACGGTGCGGTGCCACCAGGCCGGCGTACTCGCACAGCAGCATGGCGATGGCGGTAAAGCCCATGGACAGCACGCAGAACAGCGAGATCGAGAAGGTGTAGCCGGTGCCGGCGACCGCAGCGGCGGTGGAGATGGCCGAAAGGTCGCCCGGCTGGATGGGCATGGATTTAAACGTGATGACGAAGAACTCGGCAATGCCCAGGACAAAGAGGGCAAAGGCCAGGACCGCGGGAGCTGCGCCGTGGCGCTGGAACAGGAAGAACAGGCCGACCATGAGCGTGGTGATGATGGCCCACTCGAGCAGGATGCACAGGGGGTAGACCCAGGTAAAGTCGTGGTTGGACGAGACCTCCATGCCCAGCAGCGCAAAGACGCCGGCGAGCAGCAGGCACAAGACGGCGGCGACGAGCGGTTTGCCCACAAAGGCGCCGCGCAGGCGGGCGAGCTTGCCGGTGGGGGCGGGGGCGTCGGGCCCGGCGAACGCAAAGACGCGCGGGGCGATGCAGTCGCGGGCGATACTGGCCCAGGCGCAGCCGGTGAGGATGGCATTGGTCAGGATGAGCATCACAAAGGCGAGCGGCTCGTTTTGGGCGACGAGGCCAATGGCGCCCCAGACGGTCAAAAAGACCTGGAACAGGCCGAAGGCGACGCTCCAGGCGAAGGCGCCCTTGGTGACGGTGCCCGACTGAGCGCGAATGGCCTTGGCCTCGCGCAAGACAAGGTAGACGGTCGCCGCAAGACCGACGAGCGAGATGGCGGCAGCGAACATGCTGAGACTCCTCACAAACTAAAACCTACGAAAGCGGGGGTTTACCCGATTGTTACCAAGATATGCGCTGCAATTGGTGGCTGCGCACAACAACCAGCCATATTAACGCGCGCGTGTGGCGGTGTGGCGCAATGTAGTGGCGACCTGCGCGATAATGGACGGGAATTACACGGAAACGTAAAGGCTTCTTAAAGAATTGGCGAGGATAGAGCTATGGGCGAGCAGGTTTGTATGACGGGCGCCGAGTACTGCGACGGAGCTGCGGGCGTGGATACGAACGGTTATCCGGTCGAGACTACGGGCAATGCGGTGCTGGACATCTTGGAGCACCGCTCGTCCACGCGTGCCTTTGCGCGCGATGACGACGACCGTCCCGTGGCGGTGACCGACGAGCAGCGGGCAGCGATTCTGCACGCGGCGAGCCGTGCGCCGTCGGCAGGCGCCATGATGATGTATTCCATCGTGAGCATTCGCGAGCAGGCTACGCTGGACCGTCTGGCCGACCTGTGCGACCACCAACCCATGATTGCCAAGGCGCCCTGGGCACTCATATTTGTGGTCGATTATGCCAAGTGGATCGATCTGTTTGAGCACGTGGGCTGCTTTGAGCCCGAGTTTGTCGAGCGCACGGGCAAGGCGCCCCGCCGCGCGCCGGGTTTGGGCGACTTTGCCATCGCGGCCCAGGACGCCGTGATCGCCGCGCAAAACGCCGTGGTTGCCGCCGAGGCCCTGGGGCTGGGAAGCTGCTACATTGGCGACATCGTGGAGAACGCCGAGGAAGTTGCCGAGCTGCTCGATCTGCCGCCCTATACCATGCCGCTGTCGATGCTCATCATCGGCACGCCCCGTAAGGAGCGTCCGGCCATTGCGCACCCCGTGGTGAACCTGGTGCACGAGGAGCGCTACTGCCGCGCGGATGCCGCGACCATGGACGCGCAGGTGGCCGAGATGGACGCAATGTTCCGTCCGCATGCCCGCGAGGTGGGGGAGCGCGTCGTGGACATCTATACCCGCAAGCACACGAGTCCCTTTATGGCCGAGATGAGCCGATCCATGGAATGGTGGTTCAAAAACTGGCTTGGAAAATGACGAGTGTGACAAAGTGGCAGTCCCTTTGTCACATTTCATATCGCCGCGGTGGCCTAAAGGCCGTATAAATGTTTATTTAGCTGGGAAAACAGTGCCATTCAAACATGGGCCGATTACCTATAATTCCTTCGAACATTAAAGTTGGGAGGAAACCGGCTTATGGAACAAAAGGCCAAGGAGGCAGCCTCGCACGCTGCGATTCCTGTGAGCATCTCGGCGATGCTCGTCACGCTGGGCGTGGTGTACGGCGATATCGGCACCAGCCCTATGTATGTAACCAAGGCGCTCGTTGCCGGCAACGGCGGCATCGGAAGCGTGACGGAGGAGTTCGTGCTTGGCGCGCTCTCCCTTGTCGTGTGGACGGTCACGCTGCTGACCACCATCAAGTATGTGCTCATCTCGCTGCGCGCCGATAACCATGGTGAGGGCGGCATCTTTGCCCTGTACAGCCTGGTCAAGCGCTGCGGCAAGTGGCTCATCATCCCCGCCATGCTGGGCGGCGCCGCATTGCTCGCTGACGGCATCCTGACGCCCGCCGTTACCGTTACCACGGCCATCGAGGGCCTGCGCACCATCCCGGCGGTCCATGCCGTGCTGGGCGATGACCAGGGCCGCGTCGTCGCCATTACGCTCGCCATCATCATCGCGCTCTTCTTGGTACAGCGCATCGGTACGGCCAAGATCGGTCACGCCTTTGGCCCCATCATGACGCTGTGGTTTCTGTTCCTGGGCGGCACGGGTCTTTTCTTTGTTTTCCAGCACCCCGCCGTGCTGCTGTGCCTCAACCCGGTGCGCGGCATCGCCTTTTTGCTGAGCCCCAACAACCACGCGGGCATCATGATTCTGGGCAGCTGCTTCCTCGCCACCACCGGTGCCGAGGCGCTCTACTCCGACATGGGCCACGTCGGCCGCGGCAACATCTACGCCACCTGGCCGTTCGTTAAGTGCTGTCTGCTGCTTTCCTATATGGGCCAGGGCGCTTGGCTTATGAACAACGCTGCCAACCCCGAGCTCATGGGCATTGCCGACCTCAACCCGTTCTACCAGATGCTCGCCCCGGGCCTGCGCCCGTTTGCCGTAGGCCTTTCCACCGTTGCGGCCATCATCGCCTCGCAGGCGCTCATCACCGGCGCATTCTCGCTGGTGTCCGAGGCCAGCCGTCTGGACCTTATGCCGCACATGCAGGTCTTCTACCCTGCCGAGACCAAGGGCCAGCTCTACATCCCCATGGTCAACAACGTCATGCTCGTGGGCTGCGTCATCGTGGTGCTGCTGTTCCAGAACTCGGCGCATATGGAAGCCGCCTACGGCCTTGCCATTACGCTGACTATGATGTGCACCACGTTGCTGCTCTTCTTCTACCTGCACGAGGAGCGCAAGCTCAAGGTCGCGCCGTGGATCTTCGCGGCCTTCTTCCTTTTGCTCGAAGGCTTCTTCTTCGTGAGCTCGCTCACCAAGTTCTTCCACGGCGGCTATTTCACCATCCTTATGGCTGCACTCATCATGGGCATTATGGTGTGCTGGTACAACGGCACGGCGGTCGAGCAGCGCCAGTTTACGCTACTGCCGCTGCGCAGCTACCTGCCGCAGCTCAAGCGCCTGCGCGACGACGACCGTTACGAGCTCGTGAGCGACAACATCGTGTACCTGACCAAGGACACCCATACCGACTACATCGACCGCGATATCGTTTACTCGATCTTGGATAAGCATCCCAAGCGCGCCCGCGCCTGGTGGTTTGTGAATGTCGAGACCATGGACGAACCGCACACCTTTGCCTATTCGGTCGAGACGTTCGGCACCGACTACGTGTTCCGCGTGCATCTGTACCTGGGCTACAAGATCAACCAGCGCGTCAATGCCTACCTGCGTCAGGTTGTTCAGGACCTGGCTGCCACCGGCGAGCTGCCGCCGCAGACGCATGACTACTCGGTCTACAAGGATCCGGGTAACATCGGCACGTTCAAGTTCGTCCTGATCCGTAAGCTTCTGGCGCCCGAAAGCGATGTGGAGCCCAGCGAGCGTACGGCCATCACGCTCAAGTACATCATCCGCCGCGCCGCTGGCACGCCCGCGCGTTGGTACGGCCTGGAGAACTCCAACGTGAGCTTTGAGTACGTGCCGCTGTTCACCAAGTTCAAGGCCGTGAATAAGATGCAGCGCCTGGCTCCCAACGAGCGGCCGTAGTCGACGCTCGAGGTTTGTCTGCGAACGGGCGGGTTTGTATTGACGGGGATTGAGTCCTGGGAGGAAACCATGGATGCAAAGGTGCTTGACGGTTGCGATCTTGCGACCGAGCTGGTGCGTGAGGTGCGCGCCGATGCTGCCGAAGATCGGTTCTTTACGAATCGGGCCAACATGGATATGGCCGACCGCGTGATTTCGATCGTGGTGACGGTGCTTGTCGTGGCGTGCGTGTGCGCACTGCTCGCGCACGTGCTGTTTGTCTAACGACCGCAGGTTGCAAAGGCTTTACACTTGGAACCACCACAAGGGGAAACCACCACAAGGGTGCCTGTCCCCTTTGTGGTGGTTTTTGTTTTTGAGAGAGGGGCGGGACGCTGATGGACGTCCGTACGGACGGCGATATTGCCGATAGCTTTTGGTGGCGGCGCACAACGCTGACGCGCCGCACTCCTCTGTATGACGCCTGCGTATCGGTGGGGCTGCTGGTCGCGGCGACGATTGTGGGCGCGCTGCTCGACCATCCGGGTCTCGCGCCGAGCATCATGATCGTCTATGTGTTCGCCGTTCAGCTGTGCGCATTCTTTACCTGGAGTCGCCTGTATTGCTTGCTGAGCTCGGCTGCCGCCGTGGCGCTCTACAACTTTTTGTTTGTCGACCCGCGCTACTCGCTGTCGCTTATCGACCGCGGCTATCCCGGCATGTTCTTCATCATGTTTGTGGTCTCGCTTGTGTCGAGCTCGATTGCGTTGGCCCTGCGCCGCGCCTTGGCACAGGCTGCCGCCAGCGACCGCCGCACGCATATGGTGCTCGAGACCAACCGCATGCTGCAGCGGTGCGCCGATCAGCATCAGATCGTTCACGCCATGGCCACGCAGCTGGCGCGTCTTTCGGGCTGTCCGGTTGTGTGGTACAGCGCCGACGCCGATCCGGAAGACGATGACCTGCTGCCGCGCGCGACGTACACGGCCGTGGGCGATGCCGCGCCGGTGCACGAGCTGGCGCCGCAGATGCCGCCGAGGCTCTCGGCGTCCGCCTACGTGGGAACGCCGCTCGACGCCACGTTTGGCGGCTCGGCGTTTTATGGCATCTACCTGACGGTTCGCACGGGCGACGGCTTCGTGCGCTCGGGCGACCCCGCCTCGGTGGTGGGCGTGCTGGCTATCGTTGCCGAGCCCGACGTGCTGACGCACGAGGAGCGGACACTTGCCGATGCCATCGTGAGCGAAGGCGAGCTGGCGCTCGATCGCGCCCGCGCCATGGAGGCCCGCGAGGAGGCGGCGGTGCTCGCCAAAAACGAGCAGCTGCGCGCCAACCTGCTGCGCTCCATCTCGCACGACCTGCGCACGCCGCTCACCAGTATTTCGGGTAATGCCGACGTGCTGCTCGACCAGGGCTCGACCGGCACCGCCGTGCTCGACGCCCAGACGCGCCGCGGCCTGCTCCTGTCCATTCGCTCGGATGCGCAATGGCTCAACGCCACTGTCGAGAATCTGCTCGCTATCACCAAGCTCGAGGGTGGCGGCATGCATCTGTCGACCACGCTCGAGCTCATGGACGATATCGTCGAGGAGGCACTGCGCCACGTGAACCCTGCCGTGCGCGAGCACGACCTTAAGGTGGTGCCGTGCGACGAGCCGGCGCTCGTCAACGTCGATGCGCGTCTGATGGTGCAGCTGGTGGTCAATCTGGTGAACAACGCCATCACCTATACGCCCGCAGGCTCGCATATCGTGATTTCGATTGGCGTCGACGATGGACGCGTGGCGTGCTCGGTGGCCGATGACGGCCCGGGCATTGCGCCCGAGGACCGCGAGCGGATCTTTGAGTCGTTCTACACCGCCAACCATGGTCTTGCCGATAGCCACCGCAGCGTGGGCCTAGGTCTTTCGCTCTGCCGCTCCATTGCGTTGGCGCATGGCGGTAGCATAGAGGTTGCCGCGGCGGACCCGCACGGCTCGGTCTTTACGATTGAGCTTCCCGTCGCCGACGTTTCGTTTGATAAGGAGTAGCGCCGTGCCGAACTCTGCCGTAAAACCGCTCATCTTGGTCGTTGAGGACGACCCCGCTGTCCGCAACCTTATCGTTGCCGCACTCGAGGCGCACGGCTTGCGTCATATGGCCGTGGAGACCGCCCATGCCGCCATCGCCGCCGCCTCATCGCAGACGCCGAGCATCGTGCTTCTCGATTTGGGCCTGCCCGATATGGACGGCGTCAAGGTGGTGGAGTCGGTGCGCGCATGGTCGGGCATGCCGATCATCGTGGTCTCGGCGCGCAGCGAGGATGCGGACAAGATCCGCGCGCTCGATGCCGGCGCCGACGACTACCTGACCAAGCCGTTTTCGGTCGAGGAGTTGCTTGCGCGCATTCGCACGACGCTCAGGCGTCTCTCGTATGCGCAAACGGGCGGCGTTGCCTCCGAGGGCTCGTTCGATACCGGCGAGTTGCATATCGATTTTGATGCCGGCATCGCCACGATGGATGGCGAGGAACTGCATTTGACGCCGATCGAGTACAAGCTCCTGTGCCTGCTGGCGCATAACGCCGACAAGGTGCTGACGCACCAGTTTATCCTGCACGAGATTTGGGGCACGGCAACTAAGAGCGACCTGGCGAGCCTGCGTGTCTTTATGGGCACGCTGCGCAAGAAAATCGAGTCTGACCCCGCGCATCCGCGCTACATCCAAACCCACGTGGGCATCGGCTACCGCCTGGTCACCCAAGGCTAGATCGCCAACCACCATCCCAATATGAGTTGCGGTGAAATACGGTCTAACTTTGCCTAATTCCAGGCAAAACAGTCCGTATTCCACCGCAACTTTGTTATTTGCCCTTGGGCTTGCTGGCGTAGAACTTCTTCTTTTTGGGCTTGCCGGCGGGGGAGGGTTTGCCGGCAAAGTTGGACTTGCCGTTGCCGGCCTGCGCGTGCGCGGGCGCCGTTGCACGGGGCTTGCGGGCTTCGGGATTGCGCAGTTCCTCGGTTCGCTCTGCAATCTCCTCGGCGCTAAAGCCGACTTCGGCCATGGCGTCCTCGATGGGCAGGCGGCGCACGATATAGCAATGGTGCACCTTCTGGTTGCGTGCGAAGTCCTCGGGGATGGTCTGTGCCGTAATGTCCTCCAGCACGACGCCCGCGCGCGCGAGCTTGCGCGTCTCGGGGCGGAAGCCGCGCAGGTTGCAGCTAAAGATGGCATGGCCGCCCTGTGCGAGCAGGCGCGATACGCCGGCCAAAAGCTCAACATGGTCGCGTTGGACATCCCAGGTACGGCGGCCCATCTTGGACGAGTTCGAGAACGTGGGCGGGTCGACAAAGATCAGGTCCCAGCGGTTGCGCGTCTGGCGTTGGTCGCGAATCCAGGCGAGCACGTCGTCGCGCACAAAATGATGCTGCGGTCCCACAAAGCCGTTTTGGCGCATGTTGCGCTCGGCCCAGTCCAGGTAGGTGTTGGAAAGGTCGACTGTCACGGTTTCCTCGACGCCGCCGTCGGCCGCATAGCAGGTGGCGGTGCCGGTGTAGGCGAACAGGTTGAGGAAGCGGCGCGCCTGTTTGGCGTGCTCGCGCACCAGGTTGCGGGTGACGCGGTGATCCAGGAAGATGCCCACATCCAGATAATCGTCAAAGTTGACGGCAAAGGTGAGTCCGCCCTCTTCGATGAGCGGCAGGCGACGGCGAGCGATGTTGGCGCGCTCGCCTGATGCGCCCTTACCGGCGCCCTGCTTGCCGTACTGCGAGCCGCCACGTGAGCGCATGCGGGCCTTGGCGTGCACATGCTCGGCCGGAACATCCAGGATGCGCGGCGCGATGGCCAAGATGTCGAGCATGCGGGCCTGGGCTAGCGCGGGATCGATGGTCTTAGGCGCGGCGTACTCGGCGATGACGAGCCAGCGGCCCGGCGTCTGCGGGCAGCCCTCGTACAGATCGATGGCGGCGGAGTAGTCGGGTAGGTCGGCATCGTAGACGCGGTAGCAGCTCACGCCCTCGCGCTTGGCCCACTTGCGACGCAGACGGGCATTCTTACGCAGGCGGTTGGCGAACTGCTCGGACTCGGGGATGAGCACGGGCAGCGGCTTGCCGTCGCCCAGGTCGAGCATGGCGGCAGGTTCGGGCATGGGGGTGTTGGCGGCGTTGTCGTTGACTTCGTTGGCATCCGCAACCTCGGCCTCGGCATCCGCACTGGTCGAAGCCTCAAACGCCGCGGCGGCGTGGTCGAGCGAGGGCCAAACCTCAATAGTTGCCTCCTCGTTATTGGGCATGACGGCGATCGAGCGCTCGGGCTCGGCGTGGAGCGCGCGGGCCAGCAATCCATCGCGGGTGAGCGCGGCGACCGGCGCCGCGTCAAGCTCGGGCGCGCGGCGCAGCTCACCGATGAGCGTCATGGTGTCATACATGAGCGAAAGCGGTGTCTCGGTCGTATCTGCGACCACGGCGGCACCGGCGACGGCGCCCGCATGGTCCAGCACGGTGGCGGACTTGGCGGCGCAAAAATCGACAAAGCGCTTGTAGCCGGCGCACTTGACCATGCGCTCAGCGGTCTTGCGGGCGGCGGGGTCAACATCCACGGCCACGATGCGTGCCTGCCGCTCGCGTGCTGCCGCCTCGCGCTCGCGTGCCTCGGCAAGCAGCTGCTCCCACAGGGCGGCGTCGTGCAGCTGCCAGCCCTCAAAGCCCCAGCGCTCGCGGGCGGCCCCCGGGGCGCGGTCGGTTAGGATATTCACGGCTTCCAGCAGCAGGCCGCCGCCGGCGCACGAGGCGTCGATCAGCGTGGGCAGGGCCTCGTTCTCGTAATCGTCGGCCGTCAGCTCGCGCTCGCACAGTGCGGTCCAGCCGACCTGCGCCAGCACCAGGGCGGCGTAGTCGGGGCGCAGCACGTGCGCGCCCTCGCCGGCGCGGGTCGCTGCGGGCGGCAGGCGTTTGAACAGCGGGTCGCCTGAAAGGTCCAGGCTGATGCTCGCGCGGCGCTGGCGCAGCGAAAGCAGCAGGTGAACATCGGAATCGGCGGCGTCGACATCGGCGCGACGGCCCGTGGTCTCGGCCAGGCGGTCGCACAATGCGTCCTTGGCGCGCAGGGCCGAGAAGCGCGTGTTGCGCAGCTGCTCGGTCACGCCGCGGGCGGTGATGGCGATGGTGGCGCCGGGGCGAACAATGCCCTCCCAGGCGATGTCGTAAACGCTATCGTACAGTTCATCGGCATTCTGCGCCTCAAAGCGCCCGAGCACCACGAACACGCGGCTCGCCAGGCGCGACCACAGACAGGCGCGGTAGCCTTGCTCGAGCTCGCCCTCAAATGTAGCGCGGCCCTTCAGCCGGCGAACATGCGAAAGCCCGAGGCGTTTAAGCTCATCGGCGAGTGCGGACTCAAAGCCCTCGGGGCAGCTTGCGTAAAATTCCATGGGTGACCTCTCTGGTTGCGTCGCTCCATTATATGATGGATGCTTCGTTTGCCCTTATCCTCGAAAGGAACCCATATGATTGATGCGTACCCCGAATCCGCTGTGCTCTTTTTTGACGTGGACGGCACGCTGACGTCGTTCGATCCCGACGATATGACCGATAAGGACTTTTCGGCGGTTCGCCCCTCGCAGATGGTCGTCGAGGCGTTTCATCGTCTGCGCGACGCGGGGCACAAGGCGTTTATCTGCACGGGTCGCCCCCTGTGGCTCATCGCGGACAGCTTGCGTGCGCTCGACCCCGCGGGTGTCGTTGCCATGGCGGGCGCCACGCTCGAGGTCGAGGGCCGCGTGGTGCATGAGGACTGCTTTGGCGAGGACGTTATCGAGGAGCTTGCACGCCGTATGGCCGCGGCAGGGATTGAGGCCTTTTTCGAGACCAACGTGGCTACTTTTGCCCTGGAACCCGCGGGTGTTGAGCAGTCGTCTCTGATCGGCACTTCTGTGGTGCACAGCGCCGAGGAAATGCGCGTCGACGGCAGTCTGCGCGTGGGCAAGGTATGCCTCAATGTGCCCAGTTTGGCTCGCGTTGCCAACGATGACGGCTTTATCGATCGCGAGTTTGAGCTGTGCAATACCGGTGGTCGGAATCGCGAGCTGAGCCCCAAGGGCATTGACAAGGGCGTGGGCGTGGCGCGAGCGCTGGCGTATCTGGGCCGCGAGGGAAATGCGCGCACCTTTGGCTTTGGCGATTCGGGCAACGACCTGGGCATGCTCGCTGCCGTCGAGACGGCTGTCGCCATGGGCAACGCCATGTCCGAGGTCAAAGCGGTCGCCGACTACGTGACTGACGATGTCGCACACGACGGCACCGTCACCGCCATGCAGCATTTCGGCCTCATCTAATGAATCCCGCATTCTGACGTTTGCCTAAACTGCGGCTCTTTGCTTTTGCATGCTCAATCGATTTATCAAACCAAACACTAAAGCGTTTATACCGTTCGCCGAGAAGATAAAAACCCGCAGCTCACGCCTTGATAAACATAGGTAAAGTGTTTAGCAGTTTATCGGCCGTATGCTAACGAAAGGAATCAGGCAGATGGCAATCAAGGTGTTCGCTGACGGTGCAAACCTCGAGGGCATGCTCGACATGTACGAGAACGGCAACGTTCAGGGTTTCACGACCAACCCGTCCCTTATGAAGAAGGGTGGCGTGACGGATTACCGCGCGTTTGCCAAGGAGGTTCTGGCTCACATCACCGATGTGTCCGTCTCGTTTGAGGTCTTTGCCGATGACGTCGAGACCATGGAGGTCGAGGCCCGCGAGATCGCTACCTGGGCCGACAACGTCTACGTCAAGATTCCGTGCGTGACCACCAAGGGCGAGTCCACCGCCGAGCTGGTCCGCAAGCTTTCGGCCGATGGCATCAAGGTCAACGTCACCACTATCTTTACGCCCGAGCAGGTCGACGAGATGGTCGAGGCCGTTGACGCCGAGACGCCGTCCATCATCTCGCTCTTTGCCGGCCGTATCGCCGACACCGGCGTCGACCCCATTCCGTTTGTGACGGAGTCGGTCAAGAAGGCCGCCGCCAAGCCCAACTGCGAGGTCCTGTGGGCGTCCACGCGTGAGCTTATCAACATTTACCAGGCCGAGGCCTGCGGTTGCCAGATCATCACGGTGCCCAACAGCATCCTGGCCAAGCGCAAGAACATCGGCCGTGATCCGTACGAGGTCTCGCTCGACACCGTCCGTGGCTTTGCCAAGGATATCGCCTCGCTCGGGTTCCACATCCTGCCGTAACGCGAACACTGGCTGCGCCGCGGGTTGTTTGCCCCGGCCTTTCCTTTCCCTATCGCTCACGCGCTTCGCGAGGGTCGCACTAGGCAAAGGAAAGGCCGGGGCTGCCGACACGAGCTTGCCGGTAGGTTGGTAATCGGCCTCCATATCCTGCCGTAGGCAAAGGTACCCCCGCCTGCGCCGTGCAAAATTGAGAGTATTCAGCAAGGTAAAGGCTTTTACCAGTTGGGTGAAGCACGGAACAGCCCCCGTTTTGGCTCTGACGACGCTAAAACGGGGGCTGTTTTTTGCTTTTTCGTCTCTGAGGGGCATCCGGAACGGTGGAATTTGCAGAATACTCGCGATTTTGCACATCGCTACAGGGGGT
>USIL01000010.1:0-14052 GCA_900554655.1 uncultured Collinsella sp. | reverse complement strand
GCTCTCGTAGCCCAACACCTGTTCCTCCATAAACGAAAGAGACGAGCCGCATAGGATCAGCATTAGCCTGGTCTCTTTGTATAAGTGGTCGATCTTGTCTTGCAGCAACGAGCTGATTTCGGAATTCGATTGGGCGAGATAGGGATACTCGTCAATCACGACAACCAAACGTTCCGTGCGAGCCATGGTGGCCAATGCATCGAACGCTTCGTCAAAACTACGAAACGACACGCCTGCAGCACCAACCGAGCCTGCAAGTATCGCCTGGCTAAAGCCGTGCAGGTTTGCCTCCGCATTGGTACGACGAGCTTGAAAGTAAATAGCCTTCTTGCCTTGGATGAACTCTGTGATAAGGCGCGTTTTACCCACACGACGGCGGCCGTAAATCACAGGCATCTCAAAGGAGTCCGTGCCATACAGTCGCTTGAGCTCGGACATTTCCGCTGTTCTTCCGACAAACATAGACCATCCTTCCTTTACGTTATAGCTAGCTATATTATACCTTCCTATAATATAGCTAGCTATAACTTAATTCGACAAGCGGAGCACGAAAAGGGGCGGTACACCCCCGCACGTGGACCGTTCCGGAAACTGTATCCCGTTCTGGAGCCAAAAACTGGGCCGTAGTTTCCGCCAAGCATGCCATCCGGAAAGCACGTCCCATTCCGAGTGGCAATTCCGGGTCACAGTTTCCGCTCCAAACAAAAGGCTCCGGCTCGCGATGGGGCCGGGGCCAAAGGCGCAGCATATACAGTTGATGTTGAGCGCGAACAGCCCATCAGCAATGGTCGTCCGCGCCCCACCCTACCCGCGGTTGCGAACGCGGCTGTAGGGCGTATCCACCATGGGCAGATCGGGACGCAGCTTGCCGTCAAATGCGCGATAGGCGTTCTGTACGGCGGGCGCCGTGGGGATCGTTGCGATCTCGCCGATGCCCTTGCCGCCGTATGCCACGGGCAGCAGCTCGTCCTTCTCCACGTAGATGGCATGGATATCCGGGATCTCGGGTGCACGGAACAACCCGAGCGTACCGTACCTTGCCTGGGGCACGCAGTCCTTGAGCGGCCAGTCCTCAGTAAGCGCATAGCCCATACCCATGAGCACGCCGCCTTCGATCTGACCCTGGATGGAGATGGGGTTGACCACCTTGCCGGAATCGTGCGCGGCATAGACCTCGCTCACGCGGCCGTCATCATCCAAAATGACCACATGCGTGGCAAAGCCGTAGCAGATGTGGCTCTTGGGGTTGGGAACATCCGCACCCAGCTTGTCGGTCGGCTCCAGGTACACGTAGCCAAACTCGCATCCCTCGAGTGCCTTGATGGCGGCCGCGGGATCCTGAGGATGCATACCCTGGCCGGCGACGAGTTCCTGTGTACGCAGCTGATAGGCGTGACCGTCGTCGTACTCGATCTTGACGCCGTCGCCATGCGCACTCACGGGAGCATCGGGCGCGGGCTTGCCGGCCTCGATGTCAAGCATGGCATCGCGCAGCAGGAAGGCGGCGCCGCGCACGGCCTCGCCGGTCACGACCGTCTGACGCGAACCAGACGTGGTGCCGGAGTCGGGAGCGTTCTCGGTGGAGCACTCGCCGTTGGCGATGCAGCTCAGCGGCAGGCCGCATGCCTCGGCAACGTCCTGCAAAAAGACGGTGTTGCAGCCCTGGCCGATGTCGGACGTGGCGGCATAGACCACGGCCACGCCGTTCTCGATGCGGATCTTGCAGCGGCCGGCATCGGGCAGGCCCACGCCCACGCCGGCGTTCTTCATGGCGCAGGCGATACCGGCGTGTCCGGGATGCGCATAGTAGGCATCCTTGACCTCGAGCAGCGTCTCCTTCAGCGCCGTGGAGCAATCGGCGATCTGGCCGTTGGGCAAAACCTCACCCGGCTCGATGGCATTACGGTAACGAATCTCCCACGGATCCAGGCCGACCTTCTCTGCCAGCAGGTCGATCAGGCTCTCGAGCGCAAACTCGGACTGGCAAACGCCAAAGCCGCGGTACGCGCCGGCGGGCGGGTTGTTGGTGTAGTAGCCAAAACCGCGAATGTCGGTGTTCTGGTACTTGTAGGGGCCGACGGCATGCGTGCAGGCGCGCTCGAGCACCGGGCCGCACAGCGACGCGTAGGCGCCGGTGTCAAAGTTGATCTCGCAGTCCAGACCGGTAAAGTTGCCCTCGGCGTCGCAGCCCAGCGTAAAGGTGCCGTCCATGGCGTGGCGCTTGGGATGGAACGCGAGCGACTCGGCACGTGTGAGCTTGCACTTCACAGGACGCTGGAGCTTATAGGCAGCAAGCGCGGCCAGGTGCTGGATCGAAACGTCCTCCTTGCCGCCAAAACCGCCGCCCACAAGCATGGTCTCGACAACCACACGCTCGGGCTCGTTGTCCCAGCCAAACATGTGGGCGCACTCTTTGCGCGTATCGTAGGCACCCTGGTCGGTCGACTGCACCTTGACGCCGTTCTTGTACGGGAAGGCGACGGCGCACTCGGGCTCCAAGAAGGCATGCTCGGTAAAGGGCGTGGTAAAGCGCTGCGTCACGGTGAACGCGCTCTCCGCTAGCGCCTTGGCGGCGTCGCCGCGCGTCACGTGACGGCTCTGGCACACGTTGTCCTTGAGTTCCACCGTGTTGCCAAAGGCAAAGAAACTGTCATGCAGGCGCGGGGCGTCGGCAGCCCTAGCCTCGACAATGTTGCGCACGGGCTCCAGCGGCTCGTAATCAATCTTTACGAGCTTCTTAGCCTTCTCGAGCGTCGCCTCGTCCTCGGCAACCACCAGCACGATGGCGTCACCCACGCAGCGGGTGATATCGCCCTGGGCGATCATGACATCCCAGTCCTGGATAAGGTGGCCGACCTGGTTGACCGGCACGTCCTCGGCGCGCAGGATGCCCACCACACCGGGCAGGGCCTCGGCCTTGGAGGTATCGATGGAGAGCACACGGGCGCGCGGATACTTGGAGCGCACGGCGCTAGCATAGGTCAGGCCCGGCTGATCGAGCTCGTCGATGTCGTCGGGATACTTGCCCTCGCCGAGCACCTTCTTGCGCACGTCGATGCGGAAGGCGCGCTTGCCCACACCGTAGTCGTCGCCGCGCTCCAGGTCCTCGTCGATCTGCTTTTCGCCGCGGAGCACCGCAGCTGCCAGCGAAATGCCCTCGATGATCTTCTTGTAGCCGGTGCAGCGGCAGACGTTACCGCGAATGGCGTACTTGATCTGCTCCTCGGTGGGCTCGGGGTCCTCAGCGATGAGCGCCGCGCCCGCCATGACCATGCCGGGGATGCAAAAACCGCACTGCACGGCGCCCACGGCACCAAAGGCGTACACAAAGGCCTCGCGCACGTCCTCGGGCAGGCCCTCGACGGTCACGATGTTGCGACCGGCGGCAAGAGCGGTGGTCAGTACGCACGCCTTGACGGCCGCACCGTCCACATGGATGGTGCAGGTGCCGCAAGCGCCTTCGGAGCAGCCATCCTTGGCGGAATGGATATGCAGGTCGTCGCGCAGGTAGCGCAGCAGCGGTTTATTCTCCGTCGTCGTGC
The DNA here is from genome assembly GCA_900554655.1 of uncultured Collinsella sp. GTDB lineage: Bacteria > Actinomycetota > Coriobacteriia > Coriobacteriales > Coriobacteriaceae > Collinsella. The sequence goes on along the minus strand of USIL01000010.1, from coordinate 10,510 downwards.
GCTCGACGCCGTTAACGGTAAAAGTGAATTCCTGTGCCATGGTGATTCCCTTCTACACGCCGGCGGCGATGCCGGTGCGGTCGTGGATGGCGCCATGCGGGCAGACGACGGCGCACATGCCGCACGACAGGCAGTCCACGCCGTCGATATGGGCGCAGTTGTCCTCGATGCGGATAGCGCCGGCAGGGCACTTTTTAGCGCACATGCCGCAACCGATGCAGCTCGTGTCGCAGATCTTGCGAGCGATGGCGCCCTTATCGGTGTTGTTGCAGCGCACCAGAATGTTCTGGTAGCCGGGAACGAAGGCAATCACGCGCTGCGGGCACGCCATGCCGCACAGGCCACAGCCCGTGCACTTGGAGCGATCCACGCGGGCGATGCCATCGACCAGCGCAATGGCACCGTGGGGGCAGGCCGCGACACAGGCACCACAGCCAATGCAGCCTTCGCTGCAGCGGGCGTCGCCGCCTGCGGAAGCACAGCCGCTTCCGCAGGCAACGTAGGCCACGTTATGTTGAATGGATTTGGCCATAAGAGACTCGCCTATTTCTTAAGAAGGTACGAATAGTTGTCGCGCACAGCCCTGATGGTCAGGCGGACGGCCTCGGGAAGACCGGTGTTGACGGCATCGACCGAGACGGTGCGGACCGTGCCGGCGACGCGGACCATAAAGTGATCCTCGTCCACGGCCAGGAAGCCCTCGTTCTCGGAGTTCTCCATGTCCTCCTCGCTCCAGAACAGGGTGAGCTTGTCCTTGTAAGGACGACCCTCCTGGTAGGGGCAGAACACGGCGCAGTTGCCGCACTCGTTGCACATGCCATCGACATGAACGACCTGATGCTTGGCCAGGCCCGGCACCTTAATGGCCACGTTGGCGCGGTTGGGGCACACGTCGCAGCAGACCTCGCACACCGAGCCGCAGCCCAGGCAGCGGGTCTTGGTGCAGTTGCGCTTGTCGCGGCACAGCGACCCCTTGCGCTCGTAGCAGGTGTCCTCGCGGCCAGCCTGCTCGTTGCAGTCGGCGTACTTGTTAAAGTCCACGCCGGCGATGGCGCGGGCGACCTCGGCGGCGTCGGCAATAGCCTCAACCACGGTGGCAGGACCGCGACGGCAGTCGCCCGCAGCCCAGACGCCCTCAACACCGGTGGAGGTGGCGGCAAGACGGCCGCGACGGTCGTGCTCGACGCCCGCGGCGTCGTACAGGCTGGCATCGATGCCCTCGCCCACGGCGCAGATCACCGTGGTGGCAGGCAGCTCGACGGTCTCGCCCGTGGCGACAGGGCTGCGACGGCCGCTTGCATCCGGCTCGCCAAGCTCCATAACGTCGCAGGTCAGCACGGCGCCGTTGAGTGCCTTGGGCGCCAGCAGCTCGCAGAACTCAACGCCGTCGGCAAGAGCAAGATCGAGCTCTTCCTCGTCGGCGGGCATCTGCTTCTTGGTGCGGCGATACACCAGGCGCACGTTCTTCACGCCAGCCAGGCGCTTGGCCACGCGGGCCGCATCCATGGCGGTGTTGCCGGCGCCGATGACTACGACGTCCTCGCCCAGCTCGAGCTTCTCGCCCTTCTTGGCGGCCTCGAGGAACTCCAGCACGTCGAGCTCGGTACCCTCGCCCAGACCCGCAGAGCCAGGCATCCAGGCACCGGTGGCTACGACCACGTCGGTAAAGCCCTGGGCCTTGAGCTCGTCAATGGAATTCACGCGGGCGTTGAGCTGCACCTTGGCGCCAAAGGCCAGGCAGAGCTCGGCATCGTGGGAGATGTCGTCGCTCGCGATACGGAACTCGGGGATCACGTGACGGACCACGCCGCCAAGCGAATCGCGGGCCTCGAAGATGGTGACGGGCACGCCGGCGCGCGTCAGGAAGAACGCCGTCGCCAGACCGGCAGGGCCGCCGCCGATAACGGCAACGTTGCGCTCGCTGTCGTTGGCGATGGCCTGGGCGCGCAGCTTGGGCAGCACGGCGGTCATGGCCTCGCGGGCGGCCTTGAGCTTGCTGGCGCGAATCTGGGCGCCCTCGGGCTCGTAGAACGCACGCTCGCAGGCGCGGCCGCAGGGATGCGGGCAGATGGCGCCGGTAATGAACGGCAGGGCGTTGCGCTCGATGATGATGTTGAGCGCATCCTCGTAGCGGCCCTCGTCAACAGCCGCCAGATAGGCGGGAATGTCCTGCTGGATGGGGCAGCTCGTGCGGCACGGCGTGGTAAAGCAGTCGGAAAGCGGGCTCTTGCCGGCGACCTTGCGGTCGGGCAGCGGGCGCAGCGGCTTCTTGTAGAGCGGGTTGGTGAGCGAGTCGGTCTGGATCGCCGTCACGGCCTCGAGAGAGACACCCGCGAACGGCTTGCCGTCCAGGTCGGTAAACTCGCCGGCCATCTGGCTAAAGCGCTCGTAGCCACCGGGCTTGAGCACATCGGTCGCCAGGGTAACGGGCCAAATACCGGCGTCATACAGGGCGCGGATGTTGTAGACCGTGGCGCCGCCGGAGTAGCTGATGCGCAGTTTGCCATCGAACTGCTCGGTAATGCGACGGGCAGCCTCGATGGTCAGCGAGAACAGCGAACGGCCGGACATGTACATCTCGGTGGAGGGCAGCTCGTTTCTCGTCACGTCGACGGGGAACGTGTTGGTGAGCTTGACGCCAAACTCCAGGCCGCACTCGGCGCACAGGGCAATCAGGCGCTCGAACATAGGCACGGCATCGGCCCACTGCAAATCCTCGCGGAAGTGCGTGTCATCGAAGACGATGTAGTCAAAGCCCAGCTCGTTGAGACGCTGACGTGCAAACTCATAGCCCAGCAGCGTGGGGTTGCACTTGATGTAGGTGTTGAGGCCCTTCTCGGTGATCAGATAGGTCGCGATGCGCTCAATCTCCGCCGGCGGGCAGCCGTGCAGGGTAGACTCGGTGATGGAGTTGGAGACGCGCGCCGGGATGGACTCGACAAACGCGGCGTCAACATGCTCAAACTTGTCCAGGTTAGCGAGCGCCCACGTGCGGCACTCATTCCAAACCTCGGAGCCGCTGGCGTCCATCATGCCCTCGATGTAGGCGTCGACCTTGGGGCTCTTGATGCCCTCGAGGTCATAGCCCACGGACATGTTGAAGACAAAGCCGTCCGGGCTGCCCAGGCCGTACTCGCGAGCGATGAGGTGGCAGGCAAACCATGCCTTCACGTACTCGGCAAAGGCCTGCGGAACCTCGAGCTCGGTCGACCACTCGCAGTTGTAGCACTCGTCCTGCGCCACGATGCAGGGTTTGTTCACGCACTTGGAGAGCTCCTCGCCGTCCATAACCTGAACGGTCTTGAGCTCAAAGAAGCGGGAGCCGGCCACATAAGAGGCCACGATGTTCTGGGCAAGCTGCGTGTTGGGTCCGGCGGCCGGGCCAAACGGAGTCTCGATGCGCTCGTCAAAAATGGGAAGCGCTCCCTCCTGGTTGGCCGTGACCATCTTGCGCACGCCAAAGATGGCGCCCTGAGTCTTGTGCTCCTCGATGATCCAGTTCATCAGCTGCGAAAACGGGATCGGCCTCATGATGTCGCTCATAATGAGCTCCTCTCTGTAACGCCCGGCGAGACCGCGCGGCGGGCGCAAATACGGTGTAGCGCTAGCACAGCGCCGGCGACCCCGCGGAGGCCGCCTATACGCGCGTCGGATGCGGCGAAACATCCGACGCACGCGAATCTACTTGTGAATTAGTAGGCGCGATCGTTGAGCGTGCTCCAGAGCTTCTTGGACTCAGCCATGGTCCACGCGTTGATCTTGTCCTCATCGATACCGACAAACTCGCGATCCTTGTACAGGACGCGGCCGTTGATGATGGTGGTGCGGCAGTTTTTGCCCATCATGCCAAAGAGCATGTGGCCGTCGATGTTCTCCTCGCTCAGCGGCGTAAAGGGCTTGTAGTCCATTACGATGACGTCGGCGGCAGCGCCGGGCTCAAGCACACCGAGCTTGCGATCGAAGTACTTGCTCGCCATCTTGGCGTTGTTCTCGAACAGCATCGTCATGGCCTCGCACCAGCCCACGTTGGGCATAGCGGCGTTGTGGCGCTGAATGATCAGGAAAACCTTGAGGCTCTCGAGCATATCGTGGGTGTAGGCGTCGGTGCCCATGCACACGGGGATGCCGCGGCGGAAGAACTCGAGCACGGGGGCGCAGCCCACGGCGTTGCCCATATTGGATTCGGGGTTGTTGACCAGCCAGGTGCCGGACTCCTTGACGATATCCATCTCGGCAGGCGTCACGTGGATGCAGTGGCCCAGCATGGTGTCGGGACCGAGCAGGTTGTGCTGCAGCAGGCGCTCGACGGGGCTGATGCCGCCGCGGTTGAGGCGGGAGTCCCACACGTCATTCATGCCCTCGCACACGTGGATGTGGAAACCGGTCAGGCCGTTGTTGGCCTCGGCCATCTTATCCATGGTCTCGTCCGACAGCGTAAAGGTGGCATGCCCGCCAAACATGGCAGCGATCATGTGGTTGTCGTTATCGCGACGCTCCTTGGCGGCCCACTGGGCAAACTCGGCGTTCTCGGCAATGGCCTGGTCACATTTTTCCTGACCGCGGCGGTCGGAGACCTCGTAGCACAGGCACGAACGCATGCCCAGCTCCTGAGCGGCGTCCTTAATGGTAAAGAGGCTGCCCGGAATCTCGCAGAAGCTCGCGTGGTGATCGAAAATCGTGGTAACGCCATCGCGGATGGAATCCAGAATCGTGGCATAGGCGCTGGCCTTGGTGCCGTCGAGCGTCAGGTTGTCGTCAATCTTCCACCACTGCTGCTCAAGATTCTCCAGGAAGTTGGTGGGGTTGCAGCCCTTAATGGCAAGGCCGCGGGCCAGACCCGAGTAGATGTGGGTGTGGCAGTTGATAAGTCCGGGCATGATGAGGTTGCCCTGGGCGTCGACGTACTCGGCATCCGGGTACTTGGCCTTGAGCTCGCGCTCGGGGCCCACTTCGACAATCGTATCTCCGTCAATGGCGACCGCACCGTTGGGAATGAACGGAGTCTGAGCGTTGCGGGTAAAGACGGAACCGTTAGCGACCAGAAGCATGGATGCTCCCTTCAACATCAGAGGCGGGGTTTGACACCTCTGACATGGCGGAAGTGCGAAGCGCCGGCCTACACCGGAAACGGGCCCTCTCCCGTCAACGCTTCACCAAAGGGACAAGCCCTTTGAAGTGCGGCTTGGCGCCGCATGGCGCCGGCGGACGAGGCGATGCGTCCGCCGGCGAATAGCACCGAATTGGTTACTTCTTGCTCTCGGGCAGGACCAGATTCACAGCGGCATCCTTGGCGGCATCGATGTGCTGAGCCACGACCGGCGTCTGCGGAAGGATCAGGTTGAGCACGATGGCCATGATGGCGGTGGGGGTCACGGCGTTGGAGCCGATGACGGTGGACACCCAGGTAGGCATACCCTCGCCGGCAAGGCAACCGCTGGCCATCCAGATACCCAGGCCAAAGACGACGGAGGTACCGACGATGGTGGTGGTGCGCTGCGTGAGGCCCTCGCGGGTGAACATGCGCACGCCGTTCATGGTGATGGTGCCAAAGACGCCGACGGTCGCGCCGCCGATGACGGGCTGCGGGATAGCGGAAAGGACGGCAGAGAGCTGCGGGAACAGACCGGCGATGGCAAAGACGGCTGCGATGATCACAAAGACCCACTTGTTAACGACCTTGTTGGAGCAGATGATGCCCACGTTCTGGCCAAGGGCGCTGGTGGGAAGACCGCCCAGCAGGCCGCCGACCATAGAGGTGAGGCCCTGCGACACGATAGCGCCGGAGAGCTCGCGCTCGGTGGGCATACGGTCGATGGAGCCCAGGCAGGCGGCGGAGACGTCACCGATAACCTGGATGGCAACCATGGGGAACACGACGGCGAGGGTAATGCAGACCTCGGGATCAAACTCGAGCGCGTAGGGCATGAGCTTGGGAAGGGCGAAGACCTGAGCGGTGGCGACGCTGGAGAAGTCGATCATGCCGAAGGGGATGGAGACGATCATGCCAACGATCATGCCAAAGAACACGGAGCCCAGCTTGAGCGTGCCCTTGCCAAAGTTGGCGAGCGCAAAGACCACGGCGAAGGTGATAAGAGCGACGCACCAGGCCTGCGGGGTGCCCCACAGCGGCGTGCCCATGCCGCCGGCCATGTACTTGACGGCCGTGGGATAGAGAGAGACGCCAATGGAGAAGATGACCGTACCGGTCACGACGGGCGGGAACAGCCACTTGATCTTGCTGTAGGCCAGACCAAAGAGGACCGCGACGGCGCCGCCGACGATCTCGCCGCCCAGCAGCGCACCAAAGCTAAAGCCCGAGGCACCCATGGCCTGCAGGGCCGGCAGGAACGCGAACGAAACGCCCATGACGATGGGCAGGCCGCCGCCGATGCGACGGAAGGGGGCAAAGGCCTGAAGGGCCGTGTCGATCGCCGAAAGAATAAGCGCGACCTGGATGATGTCGGTGCTCTGCTGGCTATTAAAGCCGTAGACACCGGCCATGATGACAGCCGGGGTGATGATACCGGCAAACGAAGCCAGTACGTGCTGAAGGGCACACGGGATCATTTCCTTAACGGGAGGCATGCCTTCACGAGTGAACAGGGCTTCAGTGCCGTTCGTAACCGTCTCCTGGGTCATTTGACCACCAATCCTCGAAGTAGTTATTTTCGCATCTAACGCTCTATTGTGACGCAGTGCGGGGTTGAGGTTGTGCCTTCGTTGCATATCGTATTAAAGATGATTCTCATTCTCAATAATAATTTTTTGTTATCAGATAATTCTTCAGCTGATATAGAGTGTTTCCGCAGGTTTGGAATGTGTCTAGTCAAAATAACATCTAACTTTTCTTTTGGTCAACCGTTTACCGCTAAATTCCTACCGTTCATCTGCATTACGCAATGTACCTGCGGATATACGAGATGATGAGCAGCGTGTTACCATGAGAAAAAATTGTTATGAACATTTCCGATTTCACCCAAAGGAGTTGCCCGTGAACGAGACCGTACGCCGCTTTTTGCCGATGGTCGATTTCCTGGAGCAGATACTCGGCAAGAACAGCGAGATCGTGCTGCACGATTTCTCGGATCCCGACCACGCCATCGTCGATATTCGCAACGGCATTGTGAGCGGCCGTAAGGTCGGCGGTCCCGCCACCGATCTGGCGCTCAAGATCATGCACGACCCCAAGTATCGCGACCTGCCGTTTATTACGGGCTACGAGGGGCGCGGTGCCGGCGGCAAGACGTTGGAGTCAGCGACGTTCTTTATCCGCGAGAATGACGAGATCGTCGGTATGCTCTGCGTCAACACCGACCTCTCGACCGTGCGCTCCATCAACGCCATGGCGCAACAGCTCATGGCGTGCTTCGACGCGGCGCCGACGCGCACGGAGCCCGCCCCTATCGAGGTCGAAAGCCTTTCGGAGTCCACACAGGAGCTCATCGACCGCAGCATTGCCGAGTTGCTGAGCGCGCGCGGGCTGGATGTAGCGTCGCTTGGTCAGAGCGACCGCGTGGACGTCATTCGCCACCTCAACGGCAACGGGGTGTTCATGCTCAAGGGCGCCGTGGCCTGCGCCGCCACCGCGCTGGGCATCTCGGAGCCCAGCGTCTACCGCTACCTGCAAAAAGTCCGCAAGGAAGGCTAACGAGCAAAATGGAGCGCGGCTCCACAAGCGATTCGTTACTTGACAAAAGACCCTGCAGCTCGCACGCGCTGCAGGGTCTTTTTGCATGTCATGTTTAGTTGTGGCCAACGCCTTAGAGAGCGGCGACGACCTCGATCTCGACCAGACCGCCAGCCGGAAGGGCGGCAACCTGGAAAGCGCTGCGCGCGGGGAACGGAGCCTCGAACTTGGAGGCATAAATCTCGTTCACGGCAGCGAAGTCGGCGATGTCGGCCAGGTAGACCGTGGTCTTGACGACATCGGCAAACGTGGCGCCGGCAGCGGTCAGCAGGGCCTCGACGTTAGCAAGGGACTGCTTGGCCTGGGCCTCGACGCCCTCGGGCATCTTGCCAGTTGCGGGATCGATGCCCAGCTGGCCGGACAGGAACACCATGTTGCCGGTCTGGATACCGGGGGAATACGGGCCGATGGCTGCGGGTGCGTTATCGGAAGACACGACGGTCTTGCTCATGTTTTTCTCCTTACAAGTAAAAGGGAACGGGAGCGCGGCGTTCACACCGGGAGGCACAGTTCGGTCTGAACACCGCGCTTGATTGGGATAGTACTCAAGGTTTCCGCGCGATGCAAGATTATTATCACGTTGCGAGAATATTTTATCGCCCAACGGTTTCCCCGGACCGCTGAACGGTTCTCATGTGGAGCAGCCAGTCCAAGCTGCTGAAGACTTTATCCCGCTTGGAACGCGGGCATCGCCTGCCGCGACGGCACCACTATACTTTTGAGTATCTGAGCATTTTGAAAGGCAGGATATGACCGCAACCGCCAGTCGAACCACCAACCGCAGACCCGAGCTTTTGGCGCCCGCCGGAGGGCCCGAGCCCTTTGCCGCCGCACTCGCCGCCGGGGCAGACGCCATCTACTGCGGCATGGGCAGCTTCAACGCACGCCGCAAGGCCACCAACTTTACCGACGAGGCCTTTGAGCAGGCCTGCCGCGCCGCGCACCTGGCCGGCTCGCGCGTCTATGTCACGGTCAACATCGTCATCAAGCAGTCCGAGATGGGCGATGCGCTGCAACTCATCCATCGCTGCTCCACGCTGGGCGCCGACGCCTTCATCATCCAGGACTGGGGTCTGTTCTTTGAGGTCAAGCGCACCATGCCCGGCATCGAGACGCATATCTCGACCCAGGCGAACATCCACGACGACCGCGGAACCCTTTGGTGCCGCGAGCAGGGCGCCGACCGCGTGACCCTCTCGCGCGAGCTTTCCATCGACGAGATTGCCGCCATCCACGATGCCGCGCCCGATGTGGACCTTGAGGTCTTTAGCCATGGCGCCATCTGCTTTTGCTACTCTGGCCTGTGTCTGCTTTCGAGCTTTGCCATGGCGGGACGATCGGCCAACCGCGGCATGTGCGCTCAGCCCTGTCGCCTGCCATACGAGCTGATCGACGAGAACGGCCGCATGCTCTCCCCTGCCGGTCGCGAGCGCGCTCTATGCCCGCGCGACACCAACACTTCGCAGCTCGTTCGCCGTCTGTATGACGCCGGCGCCGCTTCGCTCAAGCTCGAGGGCCGCATGAAGGCGCCCGATTACGTGTATTCCATCGTCGATGTGTATCGTCACCAGATTGATGACATGCTGGCCGATGTTTCGACCTCTAAGGATGAGGATGCCGCCCGCCAGCGCCAGCTCAAGCGCTGCTTTAACCGCGACTTTACGCACGCCTATCAGGACGGCACCTCGGGCGACGAGATGATGAGTTACGAGCGCTCCAACAACCGCGGTCAGATTGTGGGCACGGTGCTCGGCAGCCGTCTGGCCAATCGCGACGTGCGCGGGCTCAAGCCCGACGACCGCCGTCGACGTGCCGCCATCGCCCGCATTGAGTTGTTTGAGCCCGTGGGCAAGGGCGACCTGCTGGAGCTTCGCCACGACGATGAGTTTGACCAGTTCCTGACCACCATTGCCGCCGATGATGCCGCCGCCGGCGACATCATCGAGTGCCGCGTGCCTCGCAGCATGCCCGAAGGCTGCCGCGTGCGCGTCATCCGCAGCCAGCGCGCCATCGACGCCGCCGGCGCCGCGCTCAAGCGCGACGTGCTGCGCCGCCGCGCCGTTGATGTAACCGTTGTGGCGCGTTTGGGCGAGCCGTTTGCCGTCACGCTTACTTGCTGCGACGACCCCACGCTCACCGCCACCGCCACCGGCTTTACTGTCGAGGCCGCCAAGACCCGCGCCGTCGAGGCATCCGATTTGGTTGAGCATGTGGGCCGCATGGGTTCCTCGCCCTTTGAGGCCGCAAGCTTTGATGTGGCGCTCGATGAGGGCTGCGGCATGGGCTTCTCCGCTGTGCACAAGGTGCGCGCCGCCGCCTGCAAGGCGCTGGAGGAGGCCATTCTGGCGCCGTACGAGGAGCGCGCCCGCACGCTCGAGTTGCCGGTGCTCGACAAATGTACGCGCCCCATGCCCGAGCACTACCGCGACGAGCCGCAAATCTGCGCCGCCGTCACCACGCTCGAAGCCGCCGAGGCAGCTCGTGCCGAGGGCGCCGCGCGCATCTATATGACCACCGATGCGCTCGAGGCTGTCGGACTCTCCCCTGCCGATGCATTTGAGCAGGGTATCGTGCCTGTACTCGACGAGGTCTGCCGCACCGTCGACCACGAGCGCGTCGATCCCTGGATCAATGCTGGAGCCACCGTCGCCGTCGGCAATATCTCCGAGCTCGCCGTAGCCGCGCAGGCCGGCGCCACAGCCGAGATTCGCTCTTGCCTGCCGGTGCACAACACGCCCTGCATGGAGGCGCTTGCCGAGCGCGGCGCCGGTGCGTTTTGGCTCTCGCCCGAGATCACGCTCGACGAGATTGTCTCGCTCGGCG
>USIL01000009.1:0-14130 GCA_900554655.1 uncultured Collinsella sp. | reverse complement strand
GCATTTTTGCCTGCTACTAAAAAGGTAACAGTACTCATATTTGCCCTTTTTTGCCCACGGGGTCTGAAAAGCGCCGTCAATGAAGTCTCAGGGGAGACGGTTTGAGGGCCGCAGAGCAAAAACGGGGGCGCAGGTTGTCCTGCGCCCCCGTTTTCTGGGCATTGCGGTTGTTTGCCGCCGGTTGTTACGCCGCCTCGTCGAACTGCGAGTTATACAGGTCGGCGTAGAAGCCACCCTGGGCGAGTAGCTCGTCGTGTGTGCCCTTCTCGACGATATCGCCGTCGCGAATTACCAAGATCACGTCGGCGTTGCGGATCGTGGACAGGCGGTGCGCGATGACAAAGCTCGTGCGGCCCTGCATCAGCGCATCCATGGCACGCTGAATGAGTTCCTCGGTACGGGTATCGACGTTGGAAGTTGCCTCGTCCAAAATCAGCGCCGGGCGGTCGGCCAAAATGGCGCGGGCGATGGTCACGAGCTGGCGCTGACCCTGCGACAGGTTAGTGCCCTCCTCGTTAATCATAAAGTCGTAGCCGCCGGCGAGCGTATGGATAAAGTGGTCGCAGCGTGCGGCGCGTGCAGCGGCCTCGACCTCGGCGTCGGTCGCATCGGGGCGTCCGTAGCGGATGTTCTCGCGGATGGTGCCGTTAAACAGCCAGGTGTCCTGCAGCACCATGGCAAACTCGCCGCGCAGCGCCGCGCGGTCCCAGTCGCGCACGTCGACGCCTTCGACGCGCAGCGAACCGCCGTCCACGTCGTAAAAGCGCTGCAGCAGCTTAATGAGCGTGGTCTTGCCGGCGCCGGTGGGGCCGACGATGGCGATGGTCTGACCGGGCTGCGCCTCGCAGCTAAAGTCGTGGATGATGGTCTTGTCGGGCGTGTAGCCAAACTTGACGTGGTCGAACTCAACGTGGCCGGGGCGCTTCTCGGGAATCTGGGCGTCGGCCTTCTGCTCCTCCTCGGGCGCGGCGAGGAACTCAAAGACGCGCTCGGTGGCAGCGGCCATCGACTGCATCGTGTTGCTCACGTTGCCCAGCTGCTGCACCGGCTGCGTAAAGTTGCGCACGTACTGGATAAAGCTCTGGATGTCGCCGGGCGTGGCATTGCCGGTCAGCGCGAGCTGTGCGCCCACCACGACAACGCCCACGTAGCCCATGTTGCCCACCAAGCTCATAAGCGGCATCATCAGGCCCGACAGGAACTGCGAGCGCCAACCGCTCACAAACAGTCGGTCGTTTTGACGGTCGAACTCCTCGATCGAGGCCTCGGCGCGGTCGAACACCTGAATGACGTTCTGACCGGCAAAGTCCTCCTCGATAATGCCGTTGACGGCGCCCAGAACCTGCTGTTGCTCGCGGAAGTACGGCTGCGAGAAGTGAATCATTACGGTCAAGATAATCGCGGCGGCCGGCAGCGTGAGCACGGTGACGCCGGTAAGCGGCAGGCTGATCGAAAGCATCATGACGAGCACGCCGATAATCTGCGTCACCGACGTGATGAGCTGCGTCACGCTCTGGTTGAGCGACTGGCCCAGCGTATCGACGTCGTTGGTGATGCGGCTGAGCACGTCGCCCTTGCTGTTGCCGTTGAAGTAGCTCATCGGCACGACGGCAATCTTGGCGGCGATCTCCTTGCGCATGCGATAGCAAATCTTTTGCGTGACGCCGGTCATGAGCCAGCCCTGGATGAGGCTGCAGACAGAGCTCGCCAGATACAGGCAGAGCAAAAAGCCGAGCGTCTTGGCGATCCAGTCAAAGTCAACGTCGCCGGTGCCGTTGACCTTGGCGACCAGGCCTTCGAACAGCTTGGTCGTAACCTGGCCGAGCACCTTGGGTCCCACAATGTTAAAGATGACCGAGCACACGGCAAAGGCGACGGCGGCAAACACGGCAATCTTGTGCTGGCCGATATAGCCGAGCAGCTGCCTCATGGTGCCCTTAAAGTCCTTGGCCTTTTCGCCACGGCGCATGCCACCCATGCGGCCCATGGGACCACGCTGGCGGGTGGGCTTGGGAATCTGAGTCTTGGTCTCGTCTGCCATTAGCGCTCGCCTCCTTCCATGACGGCTGAAATTTCTTCTTGGGTAAGCCCCAGCTCCTCGGCGGAAAGCTGCGACTGTGCGATCTCCAGGTACGCCGGGCAGCTGCGCAGCAGCTCCTCGTGCGTGCCGGTGCCCACTACGTGGCCGTCGTCGAGCGCGATGATCTGGTCGGCGTGCATGATGGTCGCGATACGCTGCGCCACGACCACGAGCGCGGCGTCGGTGACGTTTTTGGCGAGCTCCTCGCGCAGGCGCGCGTCGGTCTTGTAGTCGAGGGCACTAAACGAGTCATCGAACACCACGACCTCGGGCTTTTTGGCCAACGCGCGGGCGATGGCCAGGCGCTGGCGCTGACCGCCCGAGACATTGGAGCCGCCCTGGCTGATGGGGGAGTCGTAGCCGCCCTCGCGCTCGGCGATAAAGTCTTCCGCCTGGGCGACGCGTGCTGCCTGGCGCATGTCATCATCGCTCACCATGTCGCCGGCAAACTTGAGGTTGCTCTCGACGGTGCCCGAGAACAGACGCCCCTGCTGCGGGATGTAACCAATGCGGCGGCGCAGCTCGGAAAGGGTCATGTCGCGCACGTCGATGCCGTCGAGCGAAATGCTGCCGCCCGTGACGTCGTACAGGCGCGGAATCAGCTGCACGAGCGTGGACTTGCCCGAGCCCGTGGAACCAATGATGCCGAGCATCTGGCCGGCGTGCGTGGTGAAGTTTACGCCGCTAATGACGTCGGCGCGGGCATCGGGATACTGGAAGCTCACGTCACGGAAGGTGAGCTCGCCGCGCGGCGCGCTGGCAGCGGGCAGTTTGGGCGAGGCAGGGTCGTTGATGCTCGTGGGGCAGGTGATGACCTCATCTACGCGCTCGGCTGCGACCTCGGCACGGGGCAGGATGACCGAAACCATGGTGAGGATCATAAACGCCATGACGATCTGCATAGTGTAGGAGATGAACGCCATCATGTTGCCGACCTGCATCACGCCGTCGGACACGCCCTGCGCGCCAAACCAGACGATAAGCACGGTGATGCAGTTCATGACGAGCATCATGAGCGGCATCATGAAGCTCATGGCGCGGTTGGTGTAGAGCTGCGTGGTCATCAGGTCGAGCGAAGCCTTGTCAAAACGCTCGAGCTCATGCTCCTCACGGTTGAACGAGCGGATGGGCATAAGGCCGTCGAGCAGCTCGCGGGCGGTAAGGTTCACGCGGTCCACAAAGCTCTGCATCTTTTTGAACTTGGGCATGGTGAGGCCCATGAGCACGCCGACAACGGCCGAAACCGCGATGATGGCCACGGCGATGGTCCACTCCAGGCCGGTGTGGTTGGCCAGGACGCGCATGACGGCGACGATGCCCATGACGGGGGCCATCAGGCACATGCGGATAAACAGGGTTGCGGCCATCTGGATCTGCTGAATGTCGTTGGTGCAGCGGGTGATGAGCGAGGCCTGGCTAAACTTGCCCACCTCGGCCGGCGAGAAGTGCATAACCTTGTTGAAGGTCTCGCGGCGCAGGTCGCGGGCGATGGAGCAGGCGGTGCGCGAAGCCACGGCACCGGTCAGGATGGTGGCGACGAGCGACACCAGGCACAGGCCAAACATCGTGGTCGCCATGCGGCCCAGGTAGGCGTTCTGCACGTCGGCGGGGTCGATGCCCTGCGCCTTGTACTCGTCTTGCACATAGCTCACGGCGCGTTGGGTCACGATGGAGCCCGACATGGAGCCCATTTTGTCTGCCATATCGTTGGCGCCCTCGACGAGCTTGCCCTGGTCGATTAGGCCGCCTTCAACGCCTAGACGCAGGCTCTTCATGGTGATCTTGCCACCGTCGGCATCAATCTGCTTTTGCATGCTCTGCGCCGCTGCGGCCTTCTGCTGCATCTCGGCGAGTTGCTCGGGCGTCATCGCCGCCATCTGCTCGGGCGTGGGCATGGCCTGAGCGGCGCCGCCATCGCTTGCCTCGGTAGATGCGCCGGTCATGTCGCCCATGGAGTTGGCGTCAATACCCTGGTTGAACGAAAGGACGACAGTCTCGGGGAGGCTCATGATGTCGGCAATCTTGCCGCCGTCGGCGCGCTCTTCCTCGGTGCCCCTGTACGTTCGAATGCCGTTTTTGTCAGCCTTGCTAAACACGGCCTCCACAGCCTTGGTGTTCTTGGCGCTCATAAAGAGTTCGAGGTCGTCGAGCGATTCGGCGCGGATGGTGTCGGGCACGGGCGACGCGATGCCGCCTTGCTGTACACCCACGTCGACGATGTCGCTCATATAGGTAGGCAGCGCCAGATCGGCGTTGCAGCTGATTACGATAAGTACGATAGCTGCGAACAGTGCCAGGATATGTTTTTTAAAGAGCTTGAGAATCCTCACTTGGCATCTCTCCTTTCTTGATTGCGGTCGATAATTTCGTTGGCACGTCTTAGAAGGCGCACCATCTCTTGGGTATCTGTTTCGCCGAACTGCTCGAGGAAGGCCGCGGTGCGGTCCTCGAATTCCCGACGCTTGATTTCGAGATCATGGAATCCCTTGTCGGTCACCGTGACGTGTACGCGACGACGGTCGGTCTTTGAGTGCTCGCGCTCGACCCAACCCTTGGCCTCGAGGGCGCGCAGGATATTGGCGATACGGGCGCTCGAGACCCAGGCACGATCGGCGAGTTCGCTCGGCGTGAGCGAGCCGCCGGCGCGCATGAGGGCGCGCATGACGGCCATCTCGCCACCCAGAGCCTGGTCGGCAAAGCGCGAAACGCGCTGGTGCATGCTGCCAAACTCGGTAAAGAGCTGACGCCCAAGCTCATGGAAATCGGTATCTTCCACCGAAAACCCCTAACACTAGAAACTATTTTCGGTGGAAGATGATACCCTCATACGCGGGCCTCATACAGTGGCAATATAAAGAGCGCATAAAGACTTAAAATCATTCAATTGCTGAAGCGTTTTAAAGAACTATCATGCACGCGGTTAGGCGAGGGGTTGTCACCACCATGACGACTGGGACTCATATAATCGCCACGTGCGATGCTCCAACTTCCCGCAAGGAGACACCTTACATAAAGGGGGATGGAGTCATGGCATTTGACTTCACGGGCAAGACCGCGATTGTCACGGGCGGCACTCAGGGCATTGGCCTCGAGATCGCCAAGGGCATCGTCGCGGGCGGCGGACATGTCGCGCTCATCGCAAGGAACGCTGCTAAGGGCGAGGCCGCTGTGGCCGAGCTTGGCGAGGGCAACAAGTTCTATCAGCTCGATGTCGCCGATGCGCCCAAGGCGCGCGAGACCGTCGAGCAGATTTTTACGGACCTGCCGCAAACCAACATCCTGATCAACTGCGCTGGCGTCATCAGCACCAAGAAGTTCGATGAGATCGATGACACCGAGTGGCGTCGCACCATCGACATCAACCTTAACGGCACCTTTACCATGATGAACGCCGTGTACCCGCACTTTAAGGCGGCCCATGCCGGCACTATCGTCAACGTGAGCTCTGTTGCTGGCAAGATCGGCGGCGGCCTGCTCGGCACCGCGGCTTACGCGAGCTCCAAGGCCGGTGTTAACGGTCTAACCAAGGCAGTCGCCAAGGAGGGCGGTAGGTTCGGCGTTCGCTGCAACGCTGTGTGCCCGTCGCTCACGTTGACCGATATGACCTCGATTCTCTCTGACGAGAACTCTCAGCGTATCATCAACGGTATTCCTCTGGGCCGCGCCGCCCAGGCCAGCGAGCCTGCGCAGATGGTGCTCTTCTTTGCCTCCGACCTCGCCAGCTTCGTGAACGGCGAGATCGGTGACTGCGACGGTGGCATCGTCCTGGACGGGTAATACCCCGCGGTGATCGTTTGGCGGCGACCCTGGCGACTCGGGGTTGTCGCCTTCTTTCTGATATAGGCGCGTGCGGCTACGATTCGCATGCATCCAAAGGAGATATATATATGAGTGAATCGACTGCGGTGGAGGCGCCGGCGGCAAAGGAGCCGTTCTTTAAGATGTCCTCCATCCCGGGTGCCAATATTTTGGTGCCGCTTTTGTTGGGCTGCCTGCTCAACACGCTGTTCCCTGACCTGTTCAAAACGCTCGGCAGCTTTACGCTTGGCATGACCCAGCAGGGTGCAGGCCCGCTCGTGGGCGCTTTTTTGCTTATCGTCGGTACGACGATTTCGTTTAAGAGTGCTCCTGCCGCCGCTGCCCGCGGTGCCATCATCATCGCCGTCAAGCAAATCGTGGTCGTTGCCGTGTCGCTGCTCATCCTTTATGTATTCAACGACAACTTGTTTGGTATCTCGGCCATGGTGATGCTGGCCGCTTGCACGGGTGCCAACAACGCTATGTACGCTGGACTGATGGGCACCATGGGCAACGAAGCCGAGCGTGGCGCCGTCGCCATCACCACGCTGGTTGTCGGCCCTCCGGTCACGATGATCGTGCTCGGCGCTGCCGGTCAGGCTCCGATCGGCTGGTCGCTCGTGGGCGCCATCCTGCCGATCGTCGTCGGCATTATTCTGGGTAACCTCTTCCCGAGCTTTAAGAAGATGATGGCACCGGCACTTTCCGCCATCATCGTGCTCGTCTTCTTTGCCATGGGCTCGACCATGACCTTTGGCCAGCTCATTAATGGCGGTCTTCCCGGCATCCTGCTCGGCGTGATCTGCTCGGTGGTCTTTGCAATTCCCGTCATCGCGGTCGATAAGCTCACGGGCGGTACGGGTGTCGCAGGTGCGGCCATTTCGAGCTGCGCCGGAGCCAATGTGGCCACGCCTGCTGCCATGGCAAGCGTCAACGGGGCCATGTACGGCGGCGCCGTGCTCGCGACGGCTACGGCACAGGTTGCCGCCTGCGCAATCGTGACGGCTATTTTGACCCCGCTGGTCACCAGCTGGTGCTACAAGCATTTTGAGGGCCAGCAGAGCAACGGCAAGGCAACGACCGACAAGGCCTCCGCAGCTGCCTAATGCCAAACGGCAATCAAAGCTAAAAACTAGCTACGCCACAGGGCGGCCACGGGGGATCCCGTGGCCGCCCTGCAGTTTCTGTAGGGTCTCTGGGACACTTTACTCTGCTAAAGCTGGCATAACAGCTAGAGCGAACGTCGTACAAAGGCAAGGAAAAATAACATACAAATCGGTGAACGGTAGTTGTTCGCGCTCGCATTTCCTGCGGGTTTGTAAAAAACGCCCTTATGATATAAAAAAAGAAACATATAACAGCCCAGATGGAGAGGGTCGCTATGTTATCCTTCTCAAACGGGTGAAATCTTGGGTTTTGGGTTGTAGTTCCAAGGTGGACAAACGTTTTCTCTGCACCAGCGTGTGGTGAAGAACGGAAGAAGCCGGTAGTGCAAGCCGAACATTCAAGAATTCAATAAGCAGCGGTGTGAGAGAGCGCCGCATTACACGTAACTAGGAGCGTGGTTACACAATGCAGGAGGCATGGGAAGGCTTCAAGGAAGGTATCTGGACGGGAGAGGTTGACGTCCGAGACTTCATCCAGAAGAACTACACCCCCTACGAGGGCGATGAGTCGTTCCTCGTAGGTCCGACCGAGCGTACCAAGGAGCTGTGGGGCGAGGTTCTCGACCTGCTGCTTAAGGAGCGCGAGCAGGGTGGTGTCCTCGATATGGACACCAAGACCGTCACGGGTATCGTGAGCCACCCCGCTGGCTACATCGATAATGCCCATCGCGACAAGGAGACCATTGTTGGCCTCCAGACCGACAAGCCGCTCAAGCGCGCGCTGCACGTCAACGGTGGTATCCGCATCGCTTGCCAGGCTGCCAGCCAGCACGGCTACAAGGTCGACGAGAACGTTGTCGAGCGCTACACCTTCGAGCGCAAGACCCACAACGCTGGCGTCTTCGATGTCTACACCCCCGAGATGCGTGCTTGCCGCTCGGCTCACATCATCACCGGTCTGCCCGATGGCTATGGCCGCGGCCGCATCATCGGCGACTACCGTCGTGTTGCCCTGTACGGCGTCGACTACCTGATCAAGGACAAGGAGGCCCAGAAGGCTTCCACTCCGACGGTCATGACCGCCGACAACATCCGCGATCGCGAGGAGCTGCAGGAGCAGATCCGCGCCCTCGGCGAGCTCAAGATGATGGCCGAGACCTATGGTTTCGATATTTCCAACCCTGCTACCAACACGCAGGAGGCCATCCAGTGGATGTACTTCGCCTACCTTGCTGCCGTCAAGGAGCAGAACGGCGCCGCTATGTCCATCGGCCGTACCTCTACGTTCATCGACATCTATGCTGAGCGCGACCTTGCCAACGGTACCTTCACCGAGGAGCAGATCCAGGAGTTCGTGGATCACTTCATCATGAAGCTCCGCATGGTCAAGTTTGCCCGTACCCCCGAGTACCAGGCCCTGTTCACCGGCGACCCGCAGTGGGTCACCGAGTCCATCGGCGGCATGGGTGTTGACGGCCGTACGCTCGTTACCAAGATGAGCTACCGCTACCTGCACACGCTCGAGAACATGGGCACCAGCCCCGAGCCCAACATGACCGTTCTGTGGTCGACCCGTCTGCCCGAGAACTTCAAGAAGTTCTGCGCCAAGACTTCCGTCGCCAGCTCCTCGATCCAGTACGAGAACGACGACCTCATGCGCGTCTATCACGGCGACGACTACGGCATTGCCTGCTGCGTGTCCTCCATGCGCATCGGCAAGGAGATGCAGTTCTTCGGCGCTCGCGCCAACCTGGCCAAGTGCCTGCTGTATGCACTCAACGGCGGTGTTGACGAGGTCTCCAAGAAGCAGGTCGGCCCCAAGTATCGCGCCGTCGAGGGCGATACGCTCGATTACGACGACGTTGTGGCCAAGTACAACGACATGATGAAGTGGCTCGCTGGCGTGTACGTCAACTCGCTGAACATCATTCACTACATGCACGACAAGTATTGCTACGAGCGCATCCAGATGGCTCTGCACGACAAGCACGTGCACCGCTGGTTCGCTACGGGCATCGCTGGCCTTTCCGTCGTGGCTGACTCCCTGTCCGCCATCAAGTACGCTAAGGTCCACCCCGTCCGTGATGAGAACGGCATCATCGTCGACTTCGAGACCGAGGGCGAGTTCCCCAAGTACGGTAACGACGACGACCGCGTCGACCAGATCGCTCACGACGTTGTGCACCAGTTCATGGAGTACATCCGCATGAACGACACCTATCGCAACTCCGTGCCCACGACCTCGGTTCTGACCATTACTTCCAACGTCGTCTACGGTAAGAAGACCGGCTCCACGCCCGACGGCCGCAAGGCTGGCCAGCCGTTCGCCCCGGGTGCTAACCCCATGCACAAGCGCGATAGCCACGGCGCCATCGCTTCGCTGTCTTCGGTTTCCAAGCTCCCGTTCCGCGATGCTCAGGACGGCATCTCCAACACCTTCTCCATCATTCCGAGTGCGCTCGGCAAGGAGGATCAGGTGTTCTTTGGCGATATCGACCTTGATCAGCTGGGCGAGTAACTATTGTTAGTGCTATACTAACAATAACGATTACTGATTAGTGCGCCGGTTTCGGCCGGCGCCTATCAATCGAAGGAGACACATTATGAAGGTTTCTGAAGTTTCCGAGACTCAGGCCGATAACCTGGTCCACATGCTCGACGCTTACGCCGAGAAGGGTGGCCACCACCTGAACATCAACGTCTTCAACCGTGAGACGCTGCTCGACGCTCAGGCTCACCCCGAGAAGTACCCGCAGCTGACCATCCGCGTTTCCGGCTATGCCGTGAACTTCCACACGCTCACCAAGGAGCAGCAGGACGAGGTCATTTCGCGTACCTTCCACGACAAGTTCTAAAGGGATTTAACTCCCGCAGGATCGCCGGGGCTGTTTGGGTTACCTCCCAAAACGTCCTCGGACATGCAAGAAACCCTCGCTGCGCACTTCGTGCGGCGAGGGCTTCTTGCGTCCTGCGGAATATTTTGGGAGGTAGCCCAAGCAGCCCCGGCGGGGTCCTGTGTAGTCACCCTTTAGGCGAAACTCTCCTAATTATTTGGATGAGTCGTTTACTTACTTGTACTGTTACCGTCTTCCCGCTGTTGTTGGGGTATGCTTTGTTCGTATGTAAACGTATGACATGTTGATGGGGGAGGGTGCTATGGCTCGCGAGGGCGCTCGTTCTAAGGATTCTGCTAAGCCTGGCATCAAGGAAGTTGCAGCGGTGGCGGGGGTTTCGCCCACTACGGTATCTCGCGTGCTTAATAATCGCGGCTATATTAGCCAAGAAACCCGCGATAAGGTCCATGCCGCGATGGAGCGCATCAACTATACGCCCAACGATATCGCCCGTGCCATGCTCAACGGTCGCCTGAACCTTATCGGCATGATCGTTCCCTTTGTGAGCAGCCCGTTCCATGCTCAGGTTGTGCAGGCGGTCGAGCGCACGTTGGCGGAAAACGGCTTTAAGATGTTGCTGTGCAACAGCGCCAATCGACCCGATCTTGAGCGTTCCTATATTGACATGCTCCGCCGCAATATGGTCGACGGCGTCATCGTCAACTCCCTCAATATCGGTGCTGAGGCATATGCCGAGATGGGCTTGAGCCTGGTTGGTATCGACTGCGACCTTGGCGAGGCCTCTGTTCAGATTGCGAGCGACAGCTATAGCATCGGCGAACTTGCCACGCGTCGCCTGATCGATGACGGGTGTTCACGCATCCTGTGCCTGCGCAGCAATAGCCGCATGCGCATGCCTGCCAATAAGCGTACCGATGCCTACCTCGATGTTGTTGAGCAGGCCGGTTTGCCCGCGCTTGTCCGTGAGGTCGAGTTCGTTAAGCCCGATGACGAAAAGAGCGCGGTCGTTGCGAAGATCCTCGATGAGAACCCCGATATTGACGGCATCTTTGCGGGAGACGACACGATGGCGGCCATCTGTCTCAACATTATGAAGCAGCGCGGCTTGAGCGCTCCGGACGATATTAAGGTCGTGGGCGCGGATGGTGCCCGCCGCACTATGACGTTTATGCCTGACTTAACAACCGTACGCCAAGATATCGATCGCATCGGAGAGCTCGCGGCGCAATCCATCATCGCTCTTGTTAACGGCGATAATCCTGAATCGAATATCAAGCTCCCCGTCGAACTCATTGAGGGCAAAACCGCGTAGTTCATCCCGTGCCAAAAGAATTCCTCAAACGCCTCTGATGACCGTTCGCCGGCATATGTCAACCGTTTGCCGACGACTGGAACTGCGAAAAGACGTATTGATGTGAAAACGTTTGACATATGAAAACGATTGACATATCTTGCAGTTGTACCGAGTTAGTATCTTGTGGGAAAGGAAGTCTCGGATGCACAAGGTGTATTACCAGCCTGAGGGAATTTGGGTAGGCGACATCATGCCGTACGGCGAGGACGGCACGTTCTATCTCTATCATCAGCGTGACACGCGTAACCCCGGACCTTTCGGAGAGCCGTTTGGCTGGGCACTCGCGACGACCAAGGATTTCGTCAACTACAAGGACTTTGGCGAGAGCCTTGAGCGTGGCGGCGACGAGGAAGTCGACCAGTATGTTTATGCCGGCACAGTGTTTAAGGTGGGCGACAAGTACCATGCGCTCTACACTGGTTGCAATCGCGATAAGGTCCGCGCGCGCTTGATGAAGCAGGTTCTTCTTCACGCAACGAGTGACGACGCCGTCAAGTGGGAGAAGAACATCGCCGAGACGCTGCTTCCGCCCCAGGAGGGTTACGATGACCGCAACTGGCGCGATCCCTTTGTTCTTTGGGATGAGGAGAACGAAGAGTACATGCTCATCCTCGGCACGCGTGTGGGCGAGGACAAGCGTCTGATGACCGGTCGTCTGGTCAAGTTCACCTCCAAGGACCTGGATACCTGGGAGTTCCAGGGCGACTGGTGGAATCCGGGCCTGTACACCATGTTCGAGATGCCTGATCTCTTTAAGATGGGCGACTGGTGGTATCTGGTGTTCTCTGAGTACAGTGATGGCAACAAGACCCGTTACCGCATGTCTCGCTCTATCAACGGTCCTTGGATCACTCCTGCGGACGATTCCTTCGATGGCCGCGCGTACTATGCTGCACGTACCGCATTTGACGGCGAGCGCCGCGTTCTCTTTGGTTGGGTTCCTACGCGCGACGAGGGCGGCGACCCCAGCTCTTACCTGTGGGGTGGCACTTTTATGCCTCTCGAGATCGTTCAGCGTGCCGACGGAACGCTCGGCACCAAGCTTCCCGACAGCATGCTTGGCGCCTTTGGCGAGGCTAAGGCAGTCGAGGCCTTTGAGCTTTCGTGCGAGTCGGGCAAGGTCGAGCAGGTGCTCGCCGCGGATGCCGGTTCTACCTATATGCTCGACGCCGACATCGAGCTCGCCGGTGACGCTGCCGGCTTCTCGGTGAAGCTTGCCGAGGACGCCGAGTCCGGTCTTGCCTATGAGTTCCGCGCCAACCTGCGTGAGGGCAAACTCGAGTTTACGGCGGCCCCCCAGTATCCGTGGTTCCAGGTCAACAACATGGGCCTCGAGCGTCCGTTGTTCTTTAAGGGCGAGGGCACTCACCATGTGCGTCTGGTCGTCGACGACGACATCGCGACCATCTTTGTCGATGATGTTGCGCTCAACGCTCGCTTCTGTAACAAGCAGGGCCAGGGTGTGGCGCTTACCGTCACCGACGGTGCGCTCAAGTGCGCAAACGCAACGATCGCGTCTCTGTAGCGGCAACGAACCGTTTTATGATTTCGTAAAGGAATGGAGAGGAACATGGACTACAAGGCAGTGTCCCAGCAAGTCGTCGACAACGTCGGCGGACTGGAGAACATCGAGGGCGCCACGCATTGCGTGACCCGTCTGCGTCTGGTGCTCAAGGATACGAGCAAATACAACAAGGCCGAGCTCGAGAACATCGATGGCGTCAAGGGCGTGCTGTACAACAGCGGCCAGCTCATGATCATCTTCGGTACCGGTACCGTCAACAAGGTTTACGATGAGTTTATGGCTCTGACGGGCGTTAAGGAGATCAGTGCTTCCGAGGTCAAGGGCGCCGAGGCGGACAAGAAGGGCAAGTTCTTCTCGGTCCTCAAGGTATTCTCGGATATCTTTATCCCCATCATTCCTGCCTTCGTCGGCGCTGCAATCATCATCGGCCTTAAGTCGCTGATCGTTGCCAACGGCCTCTTTGGCATGGAAGGCAGCCTCGCCGATCACAGCGAGTTCCTCAAGAACCTCGCAAGCTTCTTTGCCATTATCGCCACCACGTTCGACTACCTGCCTGTCCTGGTTATGTACAGCGCGGTCAAGCGTTTTGGCGGTAACCCGATCCTGGGCATCCTCGTCGGTATCGTCATGGTTCACCCGAGCCTTATGAACCGCAACACGTTCGTTATGGACCCGACGGGTGCTGAGTACTGGAACTTTGGTCCGCTATCCATTCCCATGGTTGCTTTCCAGGGCGGCGTGTTCCCTGCAATCCTGACTGCCTGGTTTATGGCCAAGGTCGAAAAGATTGCCCAGAAGTACATCCCCGAGGTCGTTTCGTTCGTCTTTGTCCCGACCGTTACCCTGATTCTTGCTAACGTCGCCCTGTTCACCGTGTTCGGCCCGCTCGGCAACCTGATCGGCGACGTCCTCGGCGGCGTAATCGATATCCTGTACAACAGGATGGGCGTCTTTGGTGCCTTTGTCTTCGCCGCGTTCCTGCAGCCGCTTGTCGTTACCGGTACGCATCAGTTCATCCAGGGTATCGAGGCAAACCTCGTCGCCACGACTGGCTTCAACTACATCCAGGCCATCTGGTCGGTTTCCATTATCGCCCAGGGCGGCGGCGCCATCGGCATGTACCTCATTCATAAGAAGCATTCCAAAGAGCGCAACATCTGCATGTCGTCCTTTATCCCGACGCTGGTCGGAATCTCCGAGCCCGCTATCTTCGCTGCAAACATGCGCTACTCGATCATCCCGTTCATCTGCGCTTGCATCGGTGCAGGCTGCGGCGGTGCCTTCGTGAAGCTCTTTGAGGTGCGCGCCATCGGTCAGGGTCTGACCGGCGTGCTTGGCCTGCTCATCGTTACGCCCGAGACGCTCATGTGGTATGTGGCTGGCAATCTCATCGCCTTTATCGTGCCGATCGT
>USIL01000008.1:0-15332 GCA_900554655.1 uncultured Collinsella sp. | reverse complement strand
CGGGCAGCGGCTCGGCGGGAACAGTCACCGCAGGAGAAGAGGCAGAACCGACCGGCGTGGAGGCCATGAGGTCGGCCGGGAAGGAGTTCTGGGCATCGTCCATGAAGTGCTGGATGAGCTTGAGATACTCGGCCTTGAACTCCTCACGAGAAGCCTTGAGACGATCGATCTCCTCGAGCTCAGCCTGCTTTTCGGTCAGAGCCTGGCGGATAACCTCGCGGGCCTTGGCGTCAGCCTCGTTGCGAATACGCTCAGCGTTCTCATTGGCATCGTTGACGATGGTCTCAGCGGTCTGCTGGGCAGCGATCAGGGCAGCGGAAATCTGGCGCTCCTGAGCGGAGAAGTCAGGGGCGGGAGCAGCCACGGGGGCGGCAGGAACGGCCTGGGCGGGGGCATCCTGAGCCTGGGCAAGCTGAGCCTGCGCATCGGCAAGCTGCTGCTCGGTAGCAGTCAGACGACCCTTAAGGTCGACGATCTTAGCGAGCATAGCGTCAACCTCAGAGGACAGCGTCTCCAAGAAGACGTCGACCTCGGCAGGATCGTAGCCACGCTTGGCCTCAGAGAAAGTCTGAGCCTGGATGTCTGCAGGGGTAATAGCCATAACAAGTCTCCTTTTTCATCGCCTCGGCGCTACACGCCCGACGTAAGTTACTAAGTCAGTTCTACACGAGTATACCTATAAGAAGCTGCAGAACCAGCCTCTGCACCAACTGCAACGCAATAATCGCAACGACCGGCGAAAAATCGATACCGCCCATCGGCGGGATGAAACGACGGAACAGGTTGAGCCACGGACCGCACACGCTATCAAGCACCGCGGCAATATCCTGAAGCAAACCACCCTGCTTCATGGGAATCCACGTCATAAAGCAGTAGACGACAATGAGCGTGGAATAGAAGTTGAACAGCGTGTTGACCAGCTGGACGATAGTGTAGATGTTGATGGGAATCTCCTCGTCTTGTCTTTACTTAAGGTAGCCGTCCGCACGAAGCTTCTTGAGATCGGAATCTTTGACCTCGCAACCGGCGGGCAGCACCATGAACACGCGGTCGCCCACCTCCTTGACCGTGGCACCCAGACCGCAGGCAAAGCCGTAAGAGAAGTCCAAGACGCGCTTAGCAACTTCGGTGCGTACGCCCACAAAAATCAGTGCGACAGGCTGCTTGGTGCGAACGCGGCGCACCACGGTCTCCACGTCGTCATAGCTCTCGGGGCGCAGGACATAGGCCGGCAGCTGCGGCGTGGCGTTGATGATATTGCTCGCATAGGCCGAGGCATCACTCGGTGCAGGCGCGGGCGCAGCGGCGGCACGGGCGCGGGTGTTCTCGGCGTAGCTCGACGGCGTGTCATAGGCACCAGGACGATAACCGCTCGCAACACTGTCCTGCGAGCGCGAAGGCGGGTTATACGTCGTGGCATGGCGGGAGTCATCGCCGACCAGCTGACCGGCATCAACACGGCCATGTACTACACGCCGAAGATCCTCAACGCCGACCAGCTGACCGGAGCGCGTATACACGGCAACCGACTCAGCTTCACCGCGGCGCGTCTGACCAAGCAGGCCGTTGCTCGGCTCGTCTTGGGTGTAGAAGCCCTCGCCCGAAGCACCGCCGTAGCCGTTGCCCTGATAACCATCGTCATAGCCGTCATCGTAGCCGTAGTCGTCGTCCTGGCCATAACCCTGGTCGTAACCCTGCTGGCCGCCCAGGTGCATCTTATTTTTAATCTCGTCAAGGAAGCCCATGGTTGTGTCCTCTCGCGGTTTAGTGCAGGCGCCCCGATAATCAGTGCGCACTTCAGAGCCTTATTTTACTGCAAACTCCGGGCTAAATACTACCCTGCCCAGGCGAACGAGCGTAGAGCCCTCCTCAAGGGCAGGCTCAAAGTCCTCGCTCATGCCGCAGGAAAGCTCAGGCAGGTTCAAATCGGGATGCGCAGCCTCCAGCTCATCCCTCAGCTCACGAAGCCCCGCAAAGGTGCGGCGTGCCACATCCTTATTCCCCCGGGGCGCCATAGTCATAAGCCCCTGTACGCAAATTCCCTCAAGTTCCGCAAGCTCACCCGCGGCGGCGCGAATCTCATCGGGCGAAAAGCCTCCCTTCGACTCCTCACCACTCACATTGACCTCAATGAGCACACGCTGGGGGCCGGCGAGCTCGCCTGCCTCAATCTTGCGGACAGCACGGCTCGAGATCGCCTGTGCCAGATGCAGCGAACCCACCGAGTGAATCAGCTCGGCTGAGCCCAGCACCGCATTGATCTTATTGGTCTGCAGGTTGCCGATCATATCGAAGCGCACCTCGGGCAGCTCCGGATGCTCCGCCAGACCCGTGAGCTTGCGAACCAGCTCCTGCGGGCGGTTCTCGGCAAAATGGCGATACCCCGCCTGGATGGCAGCAACAGTCTCATCGACACCAACGGTCTTGGACACGGCAATGAGGCGCGCGGCGTCGTGGGGGCGGCCCGCGCGATCGAGCGCCGCATAAAAACGTTCCAGAATCTGCTCGCGGCGAGCGCGCATCAAATCCAAATAGTTATCCATTGCCAATCGCCTCCGCTGACAGCCAAACAAGTAGTCCCATGCTAACGCAAGAGCGCGGCCCCGCATATGCAAGGCCGCGCTCACTTAGGTATTTACAATCTTTCGACGAACGGGGCTACTTACTCCTCGTCGTCCTCGCCATCGTCCTCGTCCTCAAGATGATCGAGCAGGTAGCGAAGACCCTCGCTGACCTCGTTGGCGGGCACCTTGGCAACGTAGCGCGCGTCGACGGCGGGCCTCATGATAACACCCTCGCCCGAAGGCACGCGCATGCTCTCGAGCTCGTCCTCATCAGTGCGGGCGATATCGCCGGCGTTCATACGCTGACCAGTCAACAGGAAGGTCAGACGGCAAGCGGCATCGATGGAAATCGAAGCGATGCGATCGAGGTAGCGCGAAACCATGATGGCGCGGCGCAGGTCGTCATAGTTGCTGTCGTCGTCCATAAAGTCGCCCGTATCCATACGGTTAAAGGTGCGGAAGAACTTCTCGTAGGCGGCGTGCACTGGCTCGTCCTCGACGGCCAGGTTGCAGATGATGGACATGTCATTGGTGACGAGCGCAGAAAGCGAAGAGCCCAGCACCTGGTAAACAGCTTCGGCCTCGGCCTCAACCGTACCGACGAGCTCCTGGGGCAGCGAGATGTCGGCCTTGATCATATGACGCGTGGCACGGCAGATCTGACGGACCTTATCGGTCATGCGCTGCAGGTTAAAGTCGACGTAGATGATCGTCTGAAGCAGGCGGAAGTCGGAGGCGACCGGTGACTGCGTGGCGATCAGGTTGTAGCAGACGGCCTCCAGGTTGGCGCAGCGCGCGTCAATCGAAAGCGTACGTTTCTTGGTCTTGGTGGCGAGCTTGCGGTCGTCGGTCACATAGGCCTTCACGGCATCGTGGAGAGCCAGATCGACGGCCTCATAGATGCTCAGCATCTCGTGACGGGCCTCGACGAGCTGACGGGAAAACAGTTTGCGCATGGTTCACTCCAATCAGTTGGGTGCGGTCATGCAGCCCGCACAGTGAATACGCACCGGACCAGGTCCGATCGGCTTGGGACTAGTCGCACCGATCAGCCAAAGCGGCCGGTGATATAGTCTTCCGTCCGCGAGTCCACCGGGCCGGTGAAGATCGCGTCGGTTTGACCATACTCGATGAGCGTGGCGGGCTCGCCGGCAACTTCCTGCAAGAAGAATGCGGTGTAGTCGCTAATACGAGCTGCCTGCTGCATTGAATGCGTGACGATGATGATCGTCATCTCGGGCGCCAGCTCGGCCATCAGATCCTCGACCTTAGAGACGGACGTGGGGTCGATGGCGGAGCAGGGCTCGTCCATCAGAAGGACATCGGGTTGCACCGCAAGCACGCGCGCGATGCACAGACGCTGCTGCTGACCGCCCGAGAGCGCCAAACCATCCTTGTTGAGCTGATTGGATACCTCTTTCCAGAGGTTGGCGCGCTTGAGCGATTCTTCCACGATGTCATCGAGGTCGCTTTTGCTAGTCACGCCCTGCAGACGAGGGCCAAAGGCGACATTCTCGTAGATGGATTTGGGAAACGGGTTGGGCTGCTGAAAAATCATGCCCACGCGGCGACGGAGGTCGACCGGGTCGACGCCCTCGGCATAGATATCGTTGCCGTCGAGCGTCATGGTGCCCTCGACGCGCGTACCCTCGATAAGATCATTCATGCGGTTGATGCAGCGCAAAAACGTCGACTTACCGCAGCCCGAAGGGCCAATGAAGGAGGTGATGGCGTTTTTAGCGATGTTGAGGTCGAGCCCCGTCAGCGCATGAAAGTCACCGTACCAAAAGTTGAAATCCTTGGCCGTAATGGCCGCTTGCTCCAGCGTGGGAGCGGACTGATAAACGGACATGGGACTCCTTAACTAGCGACGCTTGCGCGACAGGAAGCGCGCAAACAGGTTGAAGGCCAGAATGATCACCATCAGCAAGAGCGCGGTGCCGTAGGCTGCGTTCATGTTGATGCCGTCATTGGCAAGCAGATAAAGGTGAACGGTCATGGGGCGGCCGGAATCGAGCGGCGAGATAGGTAGATTGATGGCCTGGCCCATGGTGTAGAGCACCACGGCGGTCTCGCCAATGGCACGGCCGATGGCAAGGACAATGCCCGTGGCAATACGGCCAAAGGCAGAAGGAAGCACAATCTTGGAGACAACCTGCCACTTGGTGGCGCCCAGGCCGTACGCGCCCCAACGGATATAGCGCGGGACGGCGCGAATGGCCTCTTCGGTGGTGCGCATGACGATGGGAAGCATCAAGAGCGCGAGCGCCAGAGCGGCCGAGACCATCGAAAGGCCCAGGCCCATGGCCTCGACAAACAAGGCGTAGCCAAACAGGCCCATAACGATGGAGGGCACCGAGGCCAAAGCGTCAGCAGCGTAGCGAATGAGCTCGACGATCTTGCCCTGCTTGGCGTACTCGGCCAGATAGACGGCTGCCAGCACAGCGATCGGCGTGCAGATAAGCATGGCGAGCGCCGTCACATAGACGGTCGAGACGATCGTGGGCCAAATACCGCCCTCGGCGTTGACGCCCTGGGGCCAACCGAAGATAAAGTCGAGCGAGATGTGTGGCAGGCCGTTGATGACCACGTAGGCGATGATAGCGACCAGCACCAGCGTGGTGATGTATGCCGCGGCACGGAACACGCCAAGCATGATCTTGTTGGACAGGTCCTTGTTGATGCGGCCCTTCTTGCCGTGGGAAAGGGCACGCTTGATGCGCTCGCGCGACGAGGTCGTATCGACCGTCGTGTCAACGGAATCGGACATAGCCTACCCCCTCTTCTTCTTGGAAACCAGGCGGACGATGCCCACCAGCGTGGCGGAAATGATAAACAGGACCACGCCCATGCCAAACAGCGCCGAGCGGTGCAGACCCGAGGAATAGCTCATGTCGAGGGCGATCTGGCTCGTGAGCGTCGAGATGGGGCTCGCAATGCTGTCGGGAATAACCGGGGCGTTACCCACGACCATGAGCACGGCCATGGTCTCGCCGATGGCACGGCCCATACCCAGCACGATGGCATCCACGATACCCAGCTTAGCGGCAGGTAGCACGACCTTATAGATGGTCTGCCACTTAGTAGCACCCATAGCATACGATGCCTCGCGAATACCCATGGGAATGGAATTGAGGGCATCGATGGTGAGCGTGGTGATGGTAGGGACGATCATGATGGCAAGCACGAACCACGCCGTCAGCGCACCAAAACCAAGACCACCGGTCAGTTGTGCGATAAACGGGCGGATGATGATCATGCCAAAGAAGCCATAGATGATAGAAGGGATGCCGGCCAACAGGTCAACGGCAGGGCTGATGAGCTTGCGCACGCGCTTGCCGGCGATCTCGACCAGGTATACGGCCGTGCCCACGCCCAGCGGCACGCCCATGGCGAGCGCACCGACGGTCACCAGACCCGAGCCGGCAAGCAGCGACACGATGCCGTAGTGACCCTCAGAGGGTGCCCACGTAAAGCTAAAGAAGTCCGCCAGACCGATGTCGGTAAAGACGGGCAGCGCCGAGTACGTGGTAAAGACAAAAATCAGGATGACGGTAACAACCGCCAAGAACGCGCAGGCAAAGAAGATCCACTGCAGCGCTTTCTCCTTGATATAGGTGCTGCGCGACACGAGCGCCAGCTCGCGCTTCTTGGGCGCCTGAGCATTCTGCTCAGTCTGGGAGTTTTCCTGTGCTTCCATACTACTCACTCCCCTTCTCGTCGTTGGTGACGGGAATAAAGCCCGCCTCGCGAATCTGCTTGTCCATCTTTTCGGACGTCACGTAGTCGATGTAATCCTGCGCCTGCTGCGAAGGCGCACCCTTCACAAAGAAGTAAAGGTCGCGCGAGATGGGATAGCCGCCACTCGCGACCGTCTTCTCGCACGCCTCAACATGATTTACCGAGACGGCCTTGACCGAGGTCTTGGCGTTGAGGCTATCGACGAAGCCCAGCGAAATGTAGCCGATAGCCCCGCGCGAACGAGATACCACGTCGCGCACCTGGCCCGTGCCCGAAAGAACGGCGGAGCGGCGATCGAACGGGGTGCCGTCCATCACGATGGTGCGGAAGGCTTCACGCGTGCCAGACGCCTCATCTCGGTTGATAACCTGAATCCTCAGGTCCTCGCCACCGACTTCTTTCCAGTTGGTGATCTTGCCGGCATAGATATCGCGGAGCTGCTCGGTCGAGAGATTATCGACGGGGTTGTCTTCGTTCACGATGACCGCGATACCGTCGTGGGCAATGACGATGGGAGTCAGGCCCAGATCCTGTTCGTCGGCATTGAGTCCACGGGAGGAGCTGGCGATATCGGCCGTGCCAGCGCTGGCGGCTTCAATGCCAGCGGAAGAGCCCAAACCGGAAACGAGCACGTCGATGCCGGTCTCCTCCTTAAAGCCCTCTGCCGCAATTTCGGCGATAGGAAGGCAGGTCGTGGAGCCGGCCACGGTAATGGAAGAGGTAGAAGATCCCGAAGAACAGGCGCACAGCGTAAGCGTAAGCACAGCGGCGCTCAGGACCGATACGATCTTTCTCATAGCATCACGCCGATCGCGGCATGGCGCCCACAGGTGCCGTCCTCGTTACGGTAGGAATAAAAGCGGTCGTTCTGACGCACGGTCGAAAGCTGGGTATCCACGATATTATCCGCGTCGACACCGACATCTACCAGCGCCTCGCAAATGGCAGCGGAAAGATCGAGCATGCGAGAGGTACTCGCATCGATGCAAGAGAACTCGGCGGCAAAGCGATCCATGAGCTCCTGGGAAACCTCGTACTCGTCACCCAGGATATGGGGCCCGATATAGGCGGAAACGTCGCTCGCATCGCAGCCGGCAGCATCGCAAAGCGCCTGGCACGCCTTGGCAGAAATACGTGCAATCGTGCCCTTCCAACCGGAGTGCACCACGGCAAATCCGCCGGGGGCCACCAGCACCACGGGAACGCAGTCGGCAAAGCAGAGCAGCACGGGCACGTCATGGGCCGTACAGACGATGGCATCGCAGCCCTCGGCAATCGCGAACAGCCTCAAGATCGTCGGCGCCGTTCGAAGTCACCGTAACGATATGGTCACCATGTACCTGATTGGGCACGAGCAGATTATGCTCGCACTCAGTGGCGCCCATAGCTTCGAGCGCTCGACGACGATTTTCTTGAACTGCAAAGGGGTCATCGCCTACATGCGAGCCCAGGTTGAGCGAGGAGTACGCATCTTCGGAAACACCACCGGTGCGCTCGGTAAAGGCAAAGCGGACATCGGATGTCGCGCCCTCCACCAACGTAACTCCATCATGGTCGACACGCGAAACGTTGTCCGCACGTGCTGCCATACTAAAGCCTCCTAATAACACAAGTACCGCGGCGTCGCCGCGCAGTCCGCGTTTATACGGCTGTCATACTTCTCTAAAAGGATACCTGCTGCGCTGGAGGCAATCG
The DNA here is from genome assembly GCA_900554655.1 of uncultured Collinsella sp. GTDB lineage: Bacteria > Actinomycetota > Coriobacteriia > Coriobacteriales > Coriobacteriaceae > Collinsella. Next base: position 7,332 of record USIL01000008.1, on the reverse strand, counting down.
TAAAGGGAACGTAAAGAGATTGGAGGTTCTAGTTTACAAAGTCGAAATAAAAAGGGCGCGTCCATACGGACACGCCCCTGTGCACAACAATGCAAAGAACGACTTAGAAGCTACCGCGCTTCAGGAAGTCGGGAAGCTCGAACTGGTCGTTGCCAAAGTTGGGCAGCTCGGTACCACCGACGTTGCGGGTCGGAGCGGCCTGAGCCGGGCTGGCAGCCGGAGCGGTGCGCTGCGGCTCAGCGGAGGCAGCGGCCTTGCTCTGAGACTGCTGAGCAGCAAAGAGCTCATCCTGACGGTTGACGTTGGAGTCGGAGAAGCCCGTAGCGATGACGGTGATACGCACCTGATCGCCCAGGGACTCGTCGACAACGGTACCGAAGATGATGTTGGCCTCGGGGTCGACGGCGTTGGCGACAACGTCGGCGGCGTCGCTGATCTCCTGGATGCCCAGGTCCTTGGAACCGGCGATGGAGAGCAGCACGCGCGTGGCACCATCGATGGAGCTCTCGAGCAGCGGGCTGGAGATGGCCTGCTGGGCAGCGTCGACGGCACGAGTATCCCCAGAAGAGGTACCGATACCCATCATGGCGGTACCGGCCTGCTTCATGATGGTCTTAACATCGGCGAAGTCCAGGTTGATGATACCGGGGACGGTGATGAGGTCGGTGATGCCCTGGGTGCCCTGGGAAAGGACGCCATCGGCAATCGCGAAGGCCTCGAGCATGGTGGTCTTCTTCTCGGCGATGTCGAGCAGCTTATCGTTAGGGATGACGATCATGGTGTCGACGCAATCGGAGAGGGTCTTGATGCCCTCCTCGGCGCTCTTCTTGCGCTTGCGGCCCTCGAAGGTGAAGGGCTTGGTCACGACGGCGACAGTCAGTGCGCCGACCTCGTTCATCGCGATATCAGCAACGATGGGAGCAGCGCCGGTACCGGTGCCACCGCCCTCACCGCAGGTGATAAACACCATGTCGGCGCCAGCGAGCGCCTCGGCAATGTCGTCACGGGACTCATCGGCAGCCTTGCGGCCAACCTCGGGGTTGGCGCCGGCGCCCAGGCCGCGGGTAAGGTCGGTGCCGATGTGCACCTTGATATCGGCATCAGAGATCGCGAGTGCCTGAGCATCGGTGTTGATGGCAACAAACTCGACGCCGCGGATGCCCTCTTCGATCATTCGATTGACCGCGTTGGTACCGCCGCCGCCGACGCCGACCACCTTAATGACGGCAAGGTAGTTGTTGATCTCTGTCTCGTGCATGTCGGTCCTCCGAACAAAGGTTATAGCCATAGCATGGGTCGACCCCTGCGCACATTAACCTTCAGGTTGAAAGTAAATGCAAAGGTAAACCGTATTATGTTTGCACATTATGAACGTATCAGTCAAATAATTGACCGTGAAAACCAAACAAACCAGATAAACGGCGTGGTATGGCCCCTCAACAAAGCATCAACCAGCGCTACGAGGTCGGAGCATTCCTAAATGTGTAGTTGCCTGGAGAGCGCACATTGATATACGTTACGCCCTCTACCTGCGAAAGCAACTTGGTGACCACGCGTTCCTTCTTGGCGATATCGTCCGAATCGCCCAGCGACACCTCAATGCCGTTATTGAGGTTTGCCGAGATGGCTTCGACCGAAGGCGTGGAAATATCCTTGACTTGTCCCAAGAACTCGCTCGAAAAACCACGCACATAATCCAGGCCGGCCTTAACAGCTTTGGAGTTCACCGCCTGGCCGGAAACCGGAGCGACATCCGCCGAGACATCAGTCAACAACACCGCGCCATAATGCTTGGCGAGCGCCAGCGCGGCATCGATTCCGGTCAAGGTATTTGAGCCCTGCCCTGTCGTGATGACGTTGCCCTGGTCGTCCACTTCGACCGACGTCGACAGCGGGGCGATCCAGGTGTCATCGTCTCCGATAGCCCAGGCAAGGTCGTCGGAGCTGATATACGCAATGGCGATAACTTTACGCTCCGTCGGCGTGATGATAAGCGTATGGGGAAACTGGCGCTGGACATCCACGCCCGAGACCCACGGGTTCTGCTTGAGATCCTCGGTAATCTGGTCGGGATCGACGTTAAAAAGCGACGTTCCCTCGGGCAAGTCGATCAGCTGTGCTTCGTCACATGCTCGCTGCCTTGAATCTGAATATCAGTGGCAGTAAACAATCCAGAGTTGATCACCACGATGGCAACGACGACGAGCACGGCCAAGACGGCCAGAACGCCGCCCACGATTTTGCCTTTGCCGGTAACGACAGAAGCGGCGTCTGATGTTTTATTTGCCATCGCTCCAAGTGAAGATAACGGGTTGAAACCTTTTTTACTCGAAGGCTTCTTGGCGGTAGCCGGCACCGATGTCAGCGAGCGCGGTTTCGATGCGCCCAGCGTGCGACCTGGACGCGCCGCTTTAGTTCCCGTCGAGGGCTTGGGAGTTGCCATGGGACGGGCAGGCTTGGCGCCCATAACAGGCTTTGACGTCACCGAGGGACGCAAGGACTTTTTTGCGGCCGAACGATTACCGAGCTGCGAGCCGACGACCGGACGACTGGTCTGCCGAGCATGCCCGACAGACTTAGAGTGCGCGACGGTATTGCGTTGAGGTTTGGCAGACGCGCCGGAACGCCCTCCGGCGCGGCGGAAGGTGGGTTTCAATGCTCTAGAAGCCGAGGAATTTGACTTCCGGTTGGAGCTCGACGCCATACGCCTCCCTCACCTTTCCGTGCACATGTCTGATAACCGCGGCAACATCATCGGCCGAGGCAGTTCCGTTATTAACGATAAAATTAGCGTGAACGGGCGAAACTTCCGCGCCGCCAATCGAAAAACCCTTTAATCCACAATCCTCGATAAGCTTGCCCACACTCGCATCGGGCGGATTGCGAAAGACCGACCCGCAGGATGCGCGACCCATGGGCTGCGTACGCTTGCGCCTCGTAAGGTACCGCTCCATGCGCTCGCGAATGTCGGCCTTGGGCGCCGGTTTAAGCTTGAGCACGCACTCGAGGATGATCTCATTGCGGGGAAGGCTACATTCGCGGTAGCCCCAAGTGATCTCGGACCCCGCATAATGCTTGATACCGGATGCCGGGTCAAACGTTACGACATCCTCAACCAGCGAGCCAATCCACTCGGTCCGTGTGCCGGCATTCATAGATATCGCACCGCCGACCGAACCAGGGATGCCAACGGCAAACTCAAGGCCCGAGAGGCTACGCGACAGGGCATCGTTGACCAGGCGCGCAAACATCACGCCCGCACCGACCGTCAGCGTACAACCGTCATCGGCAACAACCGTGCGCTGAAACTCACGTCCGAGCGAAATGACGGCACCGCGATAACCGCCATCGGCAACCAGCAGATTGGAGCCCTTGCCGATGATGACCCACGGCACCCGCTCGCGATCGAGCACCGCCACGGCGCGACGGAGGGCATGATAGCTATGGCACGTCACGAAGAGATCGGCCTTGCCGCCGATACGATAACTCGTATGACGCGCAAGGCGCTCGTCCTCGATCACATCCGTGTCGATCATGCCCGAGAGCGCCATGACGGCGTTAAACAGACCCATTAGACTTAAGCGTCTTTCTTGGCAGTCAGATACTCAATGAACTCGGGACCGACGGTCGTAACGTCGCCGGCACCCATGGTGAGCAGCAGGTCGCCCTCGCCCACCATCTGCTCGAGCTCCTGATTGAGCTCAAGACGGCTGGAGCAGTACACGACCTCCTTGCCAGGATGCTTGGCGCGCACGGTATCGGCGAGCATCTTAGAGGTGACACCCGGAATGGGCATTTCGCCAGCCGAGAACACATCAATCAGCAGCAGTTTATCGGCATTGGCAAATGCATCGGCAAAGTCGTCGCACAGGGCCTGCAGGCGCGAATAGCGGTGCGGCTGGAACACGACGTCGACGTGCTTGTAGCCCAGCGACGAAGCGGCAGCAAGCGTCGCCTTGATCTCGGTGGGGTGATGGCCGTAATCATCGACCACGGTGATGCCATCGATATCGCCCACGTGGGTAAAGCGACGGCGGACGCCCTCAAAGCTCGAGAGCGCCTTGGCGGCGGCGTCGATGTCAAGGCCCAGGACATGGGCGACGGTGAGCACAGCCGTGGCGTTGAGCATGTTGTGGCGACCGGGGTTGCTCTTGATCTCCACAGCGTGCTCAGTGCCGTCCTCAAAGCGAACGATAAAGTCACTCTGGATGCCCTTGACATCCGGGTGCACGCAGACGATGTCGTTGCTCTCGGCAAAGCCGTAGGAAAGCACGTGACGGCCCGTCGACTTGGCGAGCTCGACCAGATGCGGGTCCTCGCCGCAGACGATGACGGTACCGTCCTCGCCCACCAGGCTCATGAATTTGGCGAAAGTTGCCTCGATCTCCTCGATACCCGAATAGTGATCGAGGTGGTCGGCCTCGACGTTGGTCACAATGACCACGTTGGGGTTCAGGAACAGGAAGGAGCTGTCGGACTCGTCGGCCTCGGCGACAAAGTAGTCGCCCGAGCCATTCTTGCCGTTCGTGTCATAGCCCTCGACGATGCCGCCGATCAAGAAGCTCGGATCCAGACCCATGCGGTCGAGCATGGTGGCGCACATCGAAGACGTGGTGGTCTTGCCATGCGTGCCGGCAACGGCAACGGTAGTGTAGCCGTGCCCCAAAGCAGAGAGCATCTTAGCACGGGGCCACACGGGAATGCCCAGCTCGCGAGCGCGCACGAGCTCAGGGTTGGACTCCGGAATAGCGGTGGAGACAACAACCACGTCGGGCTTGACCTCGTCGATCGTGGCGGCCTCATGGCCCACATGCACCTCCACACCAGCGCGGGTAAGCTGGCGGATATAACGTGACGTCTTAAGGTCGGAGCCGGTAACGGCATAACCGCGCTCGTGCAGAACGAGGGCGATGCCGCTCATGCCGGCGCCGCCGATACCGATAAAGTGGGCGCTCTTAAACTCGGGCGCGGAGGTTGCAGTCTGGGAATCAGCCATGTGCTCGTGTACTCCTTGCGTAAACACTGCCTGTAACCCGTTAACTGTACCGCACCTACCGCATCAGCGCGAGGGCGACCGACGATATCCCGTCTAACTAACGCAAACCCTCTACCGCATCCGCCAGAAGAGCGGCGGCCCTATCCTGAGCCAGACCACGTGCCGCCTGACGCATGGCGTCGCGCGCCGCCGTGTCATCGACCAAGTGCAGCAGCTCATCGGCAAAGGCAGAACCATCGATATCGGCATCGGCGCAGAGCACGCCGGCCCCGGCGTCGACCAGATAACGGGCATTGGTTGTTTGGTGGTCGGCCGTCGCATGCGGATACGGCACGAGCACCGAGGGCACGGCGAGCGCAGCGATCTCGGCCACGCTCGATGCGCCCGAACGCGAGAGCACCAAATCGGCAGCAGCCAGCATATCGCCCATGTTGTCGATGTAAGGCTGGACGCGATAACGCTTCGCCTCCTCGGGCGTCAGCGCCAAAGCGCGCTCGGTCTCCTCAAAGCCGTCGGCACCAGTCGAATGCAACACATAGAGGTTCTTGCGCGAAAGCAGCTCGTTTTTGAGCGAAGCCACGCGCTCGTTGAGGTGCTGAGCGCCAAGTGAACCGCCAAAGACGAGCAGCAGCGTAGCGTCCTCGGGAACGCCAAGTGCCTTGCGGCCGCGAGCGCGATCGCCCTCGATCACCGAACGACGTACGGGGTTGCCGGTCATGAGTACGTGGTCAGGGTCACCTTCGCGCTCAAAGACCGCGCGCGCTGCCGGCACCGAGATGCACACGCGGGCGGCGTGGGAGTTCATCATCTTGTTGGCCAGGCCCGGAACAGAGTTCTGCTCATGCAGCAGATACGGAACGCCCGCGCCCTTGCACCACCCCAGCAGCGGAACCTCGACATAGGCACCAAAACCGATGGCGGCATCGGGCTTGCCGACCTTTGAGAAATGACTGGCGAGCGCACGCTTGGCCTTGTTGACACGCCACAGCGAGGTCAGCGCCGTCCAAGGACGGGAGCGGTCGAAGCCCGTAACCGTAATGGGCACAAAATCAAACCCAGCCTCGGGGACCAGACGACCCTCGAGCTTGCGCGACTGGCCCACGAACACAACGTGGTGGCCACGGTCACGCAGCTCTTCGGCCAAGGCGAGCGCGGGGTTGATATGCCCTGCCGTACCGCCGGCTGCGATAGCAACGGTCATCTTATCGGTCATGGTAGTCCCTTCGTACACGCGGTCCCTGGTCGTCGGCGCGCAAACGCGCCGACGGGTCCGAGTTCAAATCGATTCGATTATATCCGCCGCCCGCGTTGCGAGGGCTGGGGCGCTGCGGACGGCCTTGCGGAGCCGTTCGCGAGCGTGGACGAGCTGCCGGCTCGGATGCAGAACCATCCAGAACGGTAAAGCCGTTACGCGAAGATCGCTCGCCGCGCACGTGGGGCACGCCGGCGGTACTCTCATCCATAACGGCAAAGCTCTCGCGGCGACGGTCGTACTCATCGCGACGCGCGCTCTCGTACGAAACGCGCAGGATCAGACCGGCAAGCATGAGCGACACAATAATCGACGAACCGCCGTAGCTAATAAACGGCAACGGTTTGCCCGTCATGGGAAACACGTTGAGGATGCCCAACGCATTGATCAAAAACTGCACCGCGAGAATGACCGCGGAGCCAGACGCCATGAGCGCGCCCCGACGATCGGTCGCCTGCTCGGCAATGCGAAACGCCGAGTAGATCAGCATCGCAAACACCAAGAAGAACAGCACGGTTCCGACAAAACCGACTTCCTCGCCAATGATGGCCAGGATGTAGTCATTGTGCGCCTCGGGCAGATACGAGTACTTCATGGTTGAGTTGCCGATGCCACGGCCGAACAGACCGCCCGAGGCAAAGGCCATGATGGCAAGCGTGGCCTGATAGCCGTCACCATACTCGTCGGCCCAAGGGTTCAAGGCAACCTGAATACGCACCATACGGTACGGCTCTGCAACAAGCGCAATCACGATCACGAGAATGCCGAAGATTATCACGCCGATGATAAATCTGGGGTCGAGACCCGCAAACAACGCCATGCACATGAGGGTCAATAGGATGATCAGGACGGTACCGAAATCGGGCTGGATAAAGATCAGAAAGAGCGAAATGCCCAGGTAGATGCCCATCTTGCGAAGGAATTCGTTGATGATGCCACCGGGCGAGAAGAAGCGATCAAGCATGATGGCCGAATACGCAATGGCAAATGGCTTTAAAAACTCGGAAGGCTGGAACTGAATGCCGGCGATGTTGAGCCAGCGCGTGGCGCCACGGCTGCCGCTGCCCACCAAGAACACCAGAAA